>JAJZEE010000153.1 GCA_021805735.1 Bacillota bacterium | reverse complement strand
TTGGGCCAGTTCTAATGTTTGTTGGTCCACACGTTCCATGCCAAGCCCCCAGGCATCATCTGCACCAAGACACCTTCATCGGATTCCATTATACACCTGTTCGGCCGCCTTGTCTCGTGTCCATTTTCGACCATTTTCGCCGCCTTCGTTCCCTCTAGCGAACTTTCCCGGCGTCTGCTTTCATTTGCCCTTATCTACTGCGGTTTCATGTTTCCCAAGGATCGGCGCGCGCGTCCGAGCCGCTGCGGCGGTTGAGTTTCGCCTCGGCAGCCTCGTTCGCGCCGTTGCAGTTTTGCGGTCGGCGCGGCCGATCCGATGATTGGACGCCCGCGCCAAACCTCTCTCACGCAAACGGGGCGGTTCACCCTGACGCTTAACGTTTCTCGGTCTGCGGAGCTCCATATAGGTGTTGAAGATCGCTTTGGCAATGCGCGCGTGCCCCTTGTCATTGGGGTGAATAGGGTTTCGCAACAGCCGAAAGTCCTGGAGTTCCCCCCGTTTGAACCCGTTCACCAAGGTATCCTCTTCTCCGCCGTACCACTCGTCGACAGGCACGATGATGCACGAATATTCGGCCGCCGCTTCGCCAAGGAGGCCATTCAGTTGACTGATGGCGTGCTGCGCCAAGTCGGATTTTGGAAAAGGGTTATACACCGTGCAGATCATAAAGACCGCGTCCGGGTTCCTTTTCATTCGCTCAATAATGGTTCGCACCGTCGGGAGAAACGACTCGCGCAGTTTCCTGCGGCCAGCTTCTTCGTCATCCAGAAACCACGGCATCGCTTTTAGCAGATCATTGCCGCCTATCATCAGAGTGATCATCGCGGCCTCGGCGACGACGCATTCCGGCACCTTATCCAGTGACCGCAGCAATTTTTCTGCCGTCCATCCGGGTTTTGCCTGCAGGTACAGACTGGTTCGCTCCACCTTGTTCAATCTTCCGGTCAGCACAGTGACAAATCGATGTTCTTCGTCCGCCGCGCCGTACCCGTGTGTGATAGAATCGCCCAGAGCCAGGTAAATCATGACAGTCCTCACCTCAGACATAAAAGCATCACGCGTTGTAGTGGATGCTTTTTTTGTCCGCTCCGACACTGCGGTCGCCCGTACACGGATGAAATTTAATCGCTCTCCCGCGATATATATACTTCAGCTGGTCTGGGCCAGCGCCTGAATTTGCGCAGCCGCATGTGCGCAGTCTGCGGCGTCAATCGCGGTAAAGGGCTGTTCGTAGGCGTTCATGGCGTGGCGATAGCGAGGATCGTAGTATTCGACCAGCAGCATTTCGATGAGCGTGTGATAATCGCGAACCGCCAGGCTCGCGAACGCCCGTTTGCGAAGATCCGGCGAGAAGCGTTTTTCGATAAAGCGCACCGCGCGCTCCACCTGTTCGTGGAAAACCTCAGAATCATCCAATCGGTACTGCAACAGTGTCCGCTCCACGCGCACGGCAGACGGCGCTGTCAGTTCGATATTGACCCCGCGCAGTTTGGCCTCAAACAGAAAGTCTGGCATTGACACTCGTCCGATCCGTTTGCTTTCCGCTTCCACAAACGCGTATGGTCTGCCTTTGACTTCCTCAAGCGCCAGCAGCAGACGTTCGTCAAACTGCCGCTGATTGGCGACGGCCAGCCCGATCCCGCCGAATACGGATCCCCTGTGCTCCGCCATCGCCTCCAGATCCAGCACTGGCTCCCCACGACTGGCGAGGATGTGCAGAACCATCGTCTTGCCAACACCCGTCATTCCATGCAGCACAATGAGCCGCGGAACGTCCTCCGGCGCCAGCGCCTCCAAATGATCGACCACATAGCGTCGGTATGCGCGATATCCTCCCTGCAATCGCAATGCCTCGACCCCAAGCAGGTCGATCACCGTAGCCACTGCCTTGCTGCGCATCCCCCCACGCCAGCAGAAGATGACCGGAGTCCGACCAGCGGCGGCTGCGCTGATGCGTTCGATCAGGATGGGCAATTTTGCGGAAGCGATCGCCAGCCCCAGCGCCTGGGCGGCCTGCGGGCTCTCCTGTTTGTACACTGTGCCTATCCTTGCCCGCTCCTCGTCATTAAACAGGGGCGCGCTGACCGCCTGCGGAATGGTCGATTCCCTGTGTTCTGACTCCGAGCGCACGTCGATCCACACGATGTCTTGTCTCTGTCTGGCTTCTTCATATGTCACGTCGGCAAACATCCGCGTTATCATCCTTTCAAACACGCATCTCTGTTTGTAGACAGCACATAGCCGCCACGAACAGCAGACGCAGACCCAGCCCTACAATCCCCACCATTTCTACATCCCTACATAATCGTTAGCCCAAGCAGAGAGGACGCCAGTTCCACGGCCATCTTTCCCGTACGATTCTTGGAATCGAGTATGGGGTTGACTTCGACAAAATCGACAGATGTCACACACCGCGAAGCCGCCAGCAATTCCATGGCCAAATGCCCCTCCCGGTAGGTGAAACCCCCATTGACTGCTGTTCCGACACCAGGCGCGTACATGGGATCAAGCGCATCCAGATCCACGCTCAGATGCACGCCTTGTGTTCCATTTGTAGCGATTTCAATGGCTTTGCGCATGACCGCGCTCACGCCCATCTCGTCAACGTCCGGCATCGTAAACACGTGCATCCCGGACTGTCTGATCAGCGTCCGTTCATCCTGGTCAATCGAGCGCGCGCCAACCAGCACGACGTTTTCAGCGCGCAGCTTTGGCTTGATGCCCCCAAGTTCCGTCAGGTCGGGATGACCGAGACCCAGCGACGCCGCCAGCGGCATGCCGTGGATATTGCCGCTTGGCGTTGTTTCGTCCGTATTCATGTCTCCATGAGCGTCAAACCAGATGCACCCTAGTTGTCCTGACGCCTCCACCGAACCGGCTACGCTGCCAATCGCCAGGCTGTGATCGCCCCCGAGAATGATGGGCATATATCCACTCCTGATTGCATCGCGTACGAGCACTCTCAGTTCATCACATACGGCGCGCACCTGATCCAGATATTTCAACTTCTCCAGACCCTGTGTTCGGGACTCAGGCGTGGGTACATCAATGTTCCCCATGTCCTCAACCAGATACCCGAGGTCTCGCAAACGTTCAATCAGGCCGGCGTACCGAATTGCGCTTGGCCCCATATCCACGCCGCGCCGACCTTGCCCCAAGTCAGAGGGAACACCGATAATGCGCAGCGGTCGTCTGCTGCGCTCTTCATTTTGCGCCATAGAATCATCTCGCCCCTTTCATCCATGTCTCCCGTTATTTTCACAATCCAACGCATATGGTACCATACTGAAAGGATAAGGAGGTTTTCCGATGGTGTCGCCAGACGCAGAACTGTTCATCCTGAGCTTTGCGCAACTGACTGTGGCGCTGCTGCTTTCGCCAGACAACTCCACCTATCTGGAGGCGTTGCGCCAGATCGAACGGCAATTGCGCGAATCGTTCGGCGTCACGGAACTGCAGATGGTAGCGCGCTCCACTGATGATTACACGGTGGCCTTCAAGTTGCGTGAAGAGCAGGCGCTGCTCACGTTTCCAGCAGAAGAAGTAGAGAATTTTTCCTGATGTTTACGCGCCATGACGGCCAACTACCATCGCCAGCAGGTGGGGTGTCACGCCTGTTTCAATCCACGCCGCCACAAACAGCAGGAGAGTCACCCATAACACAGTTTTTCCAGCGTCTTGACCGAGCATCCGCCATTGTTCTCTCGTTCCGGATCGCCTGATGATGGAACGAGCCACCGTCACTCCAACCTCCATGCCAAATCCACTCGCCAACAGATACGCGGACACTTCAAACAGTCCATGCGGCAGAATGCCTGCGGCAAACAGAAGAAACGGGTTTACATGTGTCTCTTGCGTCAGTAGGACGAGTACATAGCCGACGACGGCTCCGTTTAACGTCACGGACGCCAGGGGGATAACACCAAACAACAAACCGCCTGCCATCATCAGGAGACTCGTGCCGAGATTGTGGACGAAGATGGTGAGCGCTTCTTCCCACAGAGGTTCCCGCTTGATGGTGACGCCGATATTCCGAATATCTTTGATAAATGGCAGGAGAATATGCTGCAACTGATTGGCAAATACCGCGCCAAGCAACGCGCCGACCACGAAAAACAGCAACGATACACCGCCGTAGCGGCGCAACAGCGTAAACATCGTCGGCGCCTCCCTTCGGGTATGATACCCAGTTCTTTGGCACACACTTTCCATGATCGAAGATCGATGGGGGTGCTTGTAATGACCGTGATACGTCGCTTCCTGGCCCGCTTCAGCGCGGCCTTGGCGCTGCTCTGCGCTGGACTCGCGGGCGGCGGGCAGGTTGCCGTTGCCGCCCCGGCCGCTGCGCCGCCCGCCGCCATCTTTAAAGTGGACACTGCACAAAAAGTCGTGGCGCTCACCTTTGATATATCGTGGGGTGAAAAGTCCCCTGAGCCTATTCTCGACATTTTGCAGGCAAAACACGTGGGAAAGGTGACATTTTTTCTGTCGGGCCCCTGGGTGCTTCATCATCAGGAGATCGCCAGACGCATAAAATCCATGGGTTTTGAAATTGGCAGCCATGGCCACATGCACAAAAACTTCTCAGAGCAGTCAGACGGATGGATTCGCGAACAGGTGCAAAAGGCAGAGCAGAGTATAAAAGACGTGCTCGGCATCAAAACGACCCTGATTCGGACGCCAAACGGCGACTTCAACAGAAGAACCCTGTTCCTGCTTAACCAGATGGGTTACACCGTCATTCAGTGGCATACTGATTCGCTCGACTGGATGAATCCTGGCGTCGAACAGATCAAATCCAGAGTATTAACGAAGGTGGTTCCGGGCGACATTATCCTGATGCACGCCAGCGACAGCTGCAAGCAGACTCATCTGGCTCTTCCGGCCGTTATTGATGGCCTGCGGGCAAAAGGGTATTCATTTGCGACGGTTTCGGAACTCATCGGCGGACTGAAAGCCCGTTCAACTGTGCAGTAACGGCTGCACCACAAGTTACAGCCCTCAGGCCGCTGAGGGCTGTTCCGTCAGGCGGCCTCGCGCGATCTTCCTCGACCAGCACCCGACGTTTGACCGCCCATCTCTCGGCATTGACTTCTGAATAACCCTGCAACGCCGGGACATAGTAGGCATAAAGGGGGTGCGCGCAGTGCGTGAGCGACTCAGAACACAGGCTCCCATCCTGTTGTTGTCATTATTTTTCCTGCTGACCGGATGCAGCGCTGGCGGAGAACAAAGTACGACCGGACAGAGTGATCAGTCTCAAAAACAGGCGGCTGGAAAACCAACCTATCCCGACATAAAAACCATGGTCTTGGACATCCTGCACAGCAAAGAAGGCATGACCACTTT
>JAJZEE010000152.1 GCA_021805735.1 Bacillota bacterium | reverse complement strand
GACGGCTCATACATACGGCGCCAATATGTAACGGCCTAATCCTCCCCCGGTTGCGCAAGCTATCGGATGTAGACAGGAAGCTGCAACACGGGGGAGGAGTTTCATCATGGCAAGCGGGTTTACGCAGGTCGTGAAGGGTGCTCACAAGGCGCTGGATGATATGAAGTATGAGATTGCCGCTGAACTGGGCCTTCCCGTTTATCAGGGCAGCGAGGACTACTGGGGCCATATCATGACCAAAGATGCGGGCGCTGTAGGAGGGCATATGACCCGCAGACTGGTGGCGTTCGGAGAAATGGCTCTTCGTCAGGGGTCGCAGTCCTGATTGTGGCAGGCAGGAGGCGGACGCAGATTTTGATCCGCCTCCTGTTTATCTGATTCGCTTCATTCATGTCCGGTTGTCCGGTTCATTCATTGACACCACCCGCTGTCTGTAATACAGTAGCAGTGGTCTCTGCTCAGAATTCAGTTGGGTAGAGTGCAATGGTATGGGGGTGGACGGATATGGCTAGCCGGCGGTTGTTTACGTCTGAATCTGTGACTGAGGGGCATCCTGACAAAATTTGCGACCAGATATCCGATGCACTCCTGGACGCATTTTTGATCCAGGATCCAAACTCCCGCGTCGCCTGCGAGACTTCTGTTACAACGGGCCTGGTGCTTGTGGCGGGCGAGGTTACGACGGAGGGGTACGTCGACATTCCACGCGTGGTGAGAGAAACCATTCGCGCGTTGGGTTATACTCGCGCCAAATTTGGCTTTGACGCGGACACCTGCGCCGTGATCACCTCGATTGACGAACAATCGCCAGACATCGCCATGGGTGTCAACAAAGCGCTTGAAGCGCGACGCGGAGAAAGTGTTGACGAGCAGATAGAGGCTATTGGAGCGGGCGATCAGGGGCTCATGTTTGGTTT
The DNA here is from genome assembly GCA_021805735.1 of Bacillota bacterium. GTDB lineage: Bacteria > Bacillota > Bacilli > Alicyclobacillales > SLC66 > JAKADD01. The sequence continues at coordinate 4,509 of JAJZEE010000152.1, read as the reverse complement.
TGCAGTAAATGAAACCGACGACCTGATGCCGTTGCCCATTTCACTGGCGCATGGCCTGGCGCGGCGCCTCGCCCAAGTGCGCAAAGACCGTCTGGTGAGTTATCTGCGTCCGGATGGGAAGACCCAGGTTACTGTTGAGTATGAAGGGGACAAACCGGTCCGCGTGGATACGATCGTCATTTCAACACAGCACCATCCACTGGTCGATAGCGAGACCATCGAACGGGATCTGCGCGATCTGGTGATCAATCAGGTTGTGCCTGCCCATTTGATCGACCAGAATACGCGTTATCTGATCAATCCAACTGGTCGATTTGTGATTGGCGGGCCCCAGGGAGACGCGGGGCTCACAGGACGCAAGATTATCGTCGACACGTATGGCGGGTACGCGCGGCATGGCGGGGGAGCGTTCTCAGGAAAGGATCCCACCAAGGTGGATCGCTCTGGCGCATACGCGGCGCGCTATGTGGCAAAGAATATAGTTGCAGCCGGACTGGCCGACAAGTGTGAAGTGCAGATCGCGTACGCCATTGGCGTTGCGCGCCCGGTTTCGGTCATGGTTGACACCTTTGGAACCGGACGCATTGCCGACGATAAAATCGAACTTCTTATTGAAAAACATTTTGATCTGCGGCCTGCCGGCATTATTCGGACGTTAGATTTGCGGCGGCCGATTTACCATCAGACAGCGGCATACGGACATTTTGGCAGGCCTGATCTCGATTTGCCGTGGGAACGCATCGACCGGGCGCAAGTGTTGCGACAGGAAGCGGGGCTGTAACCCCCAGAAAATTTGTGTCTTGTGCGAAAGACTGAAAAGAACACCCTAACCCCATTCCCTAGCGCGTAGATATCTACGCGCTTTTTTTAACCCATCCCCGTGGCGGCGCATAGACTGTTAGCCATGTGACTCACGGGGGGCGGCGTCAGTGATCATTCTAATTCTCGTCCTGCTGGCCGTATACGGTCTGCTCATGTTGCTTTGGCAATTAAATAAAAAATGGAAACGCGGATATGATCCAACGCTGCCGACTGTTATTGTGATGGTAGGACAGGCGCAGGAATGGATTGAATGGTTTATTCGACAACTCACTGTGCAAAGCTACGCAGACGGGCAAGAATTTCGAAATTTTTTTATTGTCGACCGCAGTTCCTCAGGAGAAACATCGGCCATTGTCTCAAGACTGGAGTCTAAACATCACTTTGTGACGTATGTCGCCAGTTCCCAGGAACGTTGTTGGGCAGATGTGGTGAATCTGCTGCAATCAGGGCAGCAGGCGCCCACAGTGGTGGTCGATGTCAAGACGGAACAGGATGTCAGGATGCTTCTCGGTATGCTGCAACGGTTCCGATTTTGAAATCCCGTTTAAAAAATTCAATTGTTAGCAGGGAATATGATCAAAATAGCGAAATAAGTCACAGTTAAGATGTGTTCGGTGTTCCGTGTACCGAGGGGGCTCATCACGTTGCTCGCCGAAAAGAACCGTTACTGGACAGTCTTGTCGCTGTTGGGCGTGTTGGCAGTGATCTCGCTGGTGTGGGCAGGGATTTCTGAGCCCTTTCCCAGTTTTGGCGGCATGAGACTATTGCCGCTTTTTGTCTATGCTGCATTGCTGACGCTGGCTCAGGTGTTTCCAGTCCGATTTGGCGATCAGACCAGCAGCCTTTCTTTCTCATTCTCATTTGGCATTGAATTGCCGCTGTTTTTGCAGTTTGGGGCTGTGGTTACAGCAATTCTGGTTTCTGCCACCTGGATTCTTGGCAACGTGATCACAGGCAAGACCTTCACCACTCGACGACTTGTCGGCAATACCATCATGTTTGTACTGATGACAACACTGGCCGCCAATGCATACGGTCTGCTTGGAGCTCGCATACCCGTTGATCTGTCGTACAATCTGCTTCCGTTGACGATGCCGTTGCTGGTGTTTGTCATGGTCCACTTCGCCATCAACTATCTGGTCGCCATGTTACTGACTCGTCTGCATGGATCGGGTAGTCTATGGTATCTGGGACTGCAATGGGACATTGCCTCTCTGATCGGCGAGTGCGTGATTGCCGGACTGTTTATTTTGCTGCAGCATCTTTACGGGGCTGCAGCGTTTGTGGTTATTTCGATTCCATTTGCCGGTCTGATCTATATATTCAATTTATATTCCAATTTGGTGCTGGCCAACAGGCAACTCACCATTATCAGTGATTTGACGATGAAGCTCAGTACTCAGTTGCGGGAAGATGAGGTTTTTAGGGAGCTTCTGGATGGTATCTCTCGATTGTTCAAGATGACTGCTTGTTATATTTTTATACCCGACGCGCAAGATGTATTGGTTCCTTACGCAGTGCGAGGCGCCTCGCGGGAAATCGAAGAGCAGATGTTGCGCATGCGCGTGGAGCGCGGAGTAGACGTGACAGGAACCGCCTATGCGCTCGGTAAGACTCTCGTCCAAAATCGTCTTCAGGAATTGAAGCTAGAAAAGGAGAGCGTCGGCAAGGCGCCCACACAAGGAACATCTATATTGGCCGTACCGCTGCATTATCGGGATCAGTCTTTGGGAGTGCTAACGTTGACTCACGTTGAAAAACGCGCGTATTCTCACCGTGATCTGGAGATGGTCCAGATTCTGGCGAACCAGGCGGCGATCACGCTGTGGAACGCGCGACGATTTGCGCGGACGGAGGAACAGAGTTACGTTGATCAGCTGACAGGCGTTTATAATTATCGGTATTTTGAGGCAACGATCGAACATGCCTGCATCGAAGCAGATCGGAGCGGTTCATCTTTGGCCCTGTTAGTCATTGATTTGGATCACTTTAAGCGCATCAATGATATTTACGGACATCTTGTCGGGAATGAAGTCCTTAAAAGGGTGGCCCAGATCATAAGGGAAGGAGTTCGGGAGGGAGATATCGTCTGCCGCTATGGCGGTGAAGAATTTACCGTCATCTTGCCTCAGGCGACAATCGATGTTGCGTTGCAGATTGCGGAACGTTTGCGCAAGGTAATCGCGGAATCCCCGATTACCCTGGCTTCGAACGGTAAAATGGCCGTGCTTCCTATCCACATTACAGCCAGTCTGGGTGCGGCCGTTTATCCAGACATGGCAGACTCCGCGTTGACTCTCCTTCGTCACGCAGATCGCGCCATGTATGTCGGGTCGAAGCAACGTGGGCGCAACAAAGTGGCGGTCTACGAGCAGTAGGGGGTCTGTTTGGCGGCGGCGCGGACTGGGTTTTGGCCCCGGTTGCCGACAGTCGCCACACCAGAAGACCTGGGCGACTACACCGGCAAACCTGGGCGATCGTTGGGCGATACATATGCGCGGGCGTCAAGGCGCGCCGCTGAGTTGCACAGGCTCGACGCTCTTGCGGGCCAGTTCCGGTTGCCCGTTTCGCATGTATAACTGTGCCAGGACTGCGCTGATGTTGGCTGCGGTCGAAAATTTCTGTAACTCGATGGCGTCGCGGTGCGCGATAAGGGCAAAGTCGATGGCTTCTTCCAGCGCCAGTCCGCGCTCACCGATTGCCGTGGCCAGGCCCGACAAGGCGTCGACGCGTTCCTGACTGGGTTCGTCGTCCAACTGGAGCGCTTCGCGGGCAGTGGTAACCGCGTCCTCAATCCGTGATGCTGCTGTCAACAGTTCACTCTTCAAGAGATACATGCGCGCTTTGAACCGATCAGAAGCAAACCATGCGCCGCGAGATTTCCACTCATCGACGATACCGTGCGCGCGTTCGAGATCGCCATCGTCGCGAGCTTGCCGAGCGAGCAGGAGTTCCGCTTCGATCGAGGACTCTAACGAATGATAGACGTCAAATATGGAACGGGCGTCGATCGCCAGCCGTCGCGCTTCTGCGCCCCGTCCTTCGTTAAGAGTTCTGATCGCTTGCGATAGTTGCTGCTGAGCGATGTGGCGGGATCTGTCGCCGATGGAGAGGCGTTCTTCCGCCTGTTTCGCGAACATCCGGGCGTTCGCGGAGTCGCGTTTTGCCCTGTACGCCTCACTCAGGCGCATGGCGACATGGGCCTCGACGATTCCTCCGGCCGCCACCCGTTGTCGCCATATGAGGAGAGCCTGCTCAAACAAATGAATGGCTACGTCAACATCACCTATTGCAAACAACACGTCACCCTGAAGCATTAACAGTTCAGGCATGAACTCGGATCGGTGTTGATCGCGGGCCAACTGCAAGGCCTGTTCCAGAGCCGCCCATGCTTCGGGGAACTTTCTGCGCATCAGGAGGAGTTTGCCATGCAGGTAATGCAGTTCCAAAGTGCCGGACGGCGGGTCGAACACGGATTTGAGCAGATCCTCCGCTTCCTGCAAACGCCCAAGCGCAATACACGCGCTGATTATCTCCATGCGCGCGAATACAGCTTCATCTTTGGCGGGAGCCAATGACAGGGCCTCTTCTGAGACGTCCAGTCGCTTGGCGAGTTGCCTTAAAAGAGCGTCAGAGGGATGCGCCTTGCCGGCCTCGATCTGGCTGATCATGCTAGGGGTTACTATT
>JAJZEE010000030.1 GCA_021805735.1 Bacillota bacterium | reverse complement strand
AAAATGTAAGGCCATCGTTCCAAGAGTGGATAGGTACTTTTTTGCGCCTTCAGAGCAAAAAACAAGAACCATTTTCGTATAAAAGCGGAGTGAAAAATCTGGATCACACAGATGAGTAGCAACCGCCTGCTCTGATGGCGAGTGTGCTGTAGTTTTGCGCAGGAGGAGGGAGTCGTATGAAACCGACACGTTGCTACACGATTTGGTTTTCTCAACGTACCGGCAGTACACTATTGTACGAGGCTCTTTCATCAACTGGCGTGGCGGGAAAACCGACGGAGTGGCTGAATCATAGGAAACCGGACGCGACATCGTTAAAGGATATCCAGGAAATATGGAACAGTGGAACAACCGACAACGGAGTATTCGGGCTCAAGTTTTCACCTCATCGTGCGCTGAACGAGTGGATCGATACATTCAGAATGGAGTTTCAACTTTCTGAGCACTTGTCTCGGCCAAAGGTATGGGAAGCCGCGTTTCCAGGAGGCAAACATATCTTTATGACCAGGCGAAACAAGGTGCGATTGGCTGTGTCTTGGTGGCGGGCGATTGTTTCAGGTGAGTGGCATCGACTATATGGACAAAAACCCGGAGATACTGACATCGCTGACAAGTATTCATTCGACGCCATTAATCACTTGTTCGCGGAATGCAGCATGCGCGAAGCTGCCATGCAATCGTTCTTTTCTGAAGACAACATCATTCCTTTGACGATCGTCTATGAAGACTTCATCCTGGGTTATGAGGAAACTGTTCGTCAGGTGTTGGACTACCTGAATATACCTGCTGATAACGTCAGTATTGCTCCTCCGGTTCTTGATCGCCTCGCTGACAACGTTTCGGAAGAGTGGGTTCATCGCTTTCGAGAAGAACGGCAAACTGACTGGATCAACCCCGCGTGGTAGTTCAGCTATAGGGGAGAACAGTTCAGGTTTTTGGTGATCAAATGCGACTTTAAGGGATGAGGGGCATACTCCAATGGCGGACGCACTGGAAGTCAGAATGTATACTATGTGCTTAGTTCAAGACGAAGATAAAGTTCTTTTGCTGAACAGACCAGATAAACTTGGGTCTCCCGGTTATCTTGGGGCTGGCGGAAAAGTGGATTTCCCTGAGAGTTTGACGGAAGGTGCGATTCGCGAGGTATGGGAAGAAACAGGGTTGCGTGTCAAAAATCTTGTCTACAAGGGTTTGGATGAATGTGTTGATCGAAAACGTAATGTTAGAGGTATGGTTTTCAATTATATAACCTCTACGTTTGAGGGCGAATTGTTAGAAAATCCACCCGAAGGTGAGTTGGTTTGGGTTCCGATAGGTGAAGCGTTGAAACTTCCGATGCAGCATTGGTTTAAGACGCGTTTCCCTCTTTTCTTTGAAGAAGGGACATTCGAGATTTACCAGCTTTGGGATGGCGAAACGTTGATAAGCCGATCTGTGAAGAAGCTCTAGCAATTGGGTTAACGAGGGCGGGTTCGACACAAGGGGCAGCCGATACTGTGCACCCCTACTGCTCTATAAGACAGGTAAATCCCATGTCACGGGAGGAAACATCTCTTGCCATCAATTTATTTTTTCCGTCATGGTAAAGATGATGATTCTTTTAGAGGCGGTTGGAGTCAGCGGGGTATGATTGAAGAGGGATTTCGGCAAGCCCGCACTCTAGCCAATTACCTTGCTCATCATCGAAGCGAGTTTGTTTTTGCGCAACTCATTTCCAGTGACCTGCGGCGGGCTGCAGAAACCGCTGTTGAGATTTCTGGAACCTTGAACATTCCCATCGAGCTTTCACCTGAGTGGCGTGAGACAAACAATGGTGTCCTTGCCGGAATGCCTAATGAACAGGCGCTGCAGATTTACCCTGGACTGTTCTACAATTCACTGGGAATGGACGATCAGTATCCTGGCGGCGAAAGTCCCAGAGAAAACTACGAGAGAATCAAGGTTGCATTCGAGAAGCTGTCTTCCGCTGTGCTCTCTGGACAAACAGTTTCCGATGTCGGCGTAGTGACACACGGCGGAGTCATCAATATTGTGTACCACATCGTGAACGGACTACAGTGGAGCAACAAAAATCCACTGTTACCAGCTGAAGTGACCAGTATTCATAAGCTGGAGTACGTAAGTCAACGCTGGATATTCACGATCGAAAACTCACGGGAGCATTTACGTTTAACCGAGTAATCTTCTGTTTCATCCTGAAGAAACGGGTGCGAATCCGCCAGTACCTTACAGGAACAGGCAGGCGGATAGGCTAGGATTTCTCTGGCGCTTGGAAAAAGGACTCCATTCCCGCTCATCCGATCCGGAGCAGCGCAAAGATGAAGGCGCTTTGGCGGTTGGCGCTGTGCGTGACGCTGGCAATGGCGTTGGGGCGGATCAAAGAGAACCAGGCGGAACGAATGTTTTCAGCAAACATACTATGAGTCACTGCGACCGCGACACGAAAGCCATTTTTAGTCATTGACAAGAAAAGTTATATGTGATATGTTTATAAATTAAGATATTGCACGAATTTGTGCGTCTGGTATACTCTCTCTGCATACTATCCTTTTGAACGCCTAAGGGATACGCTCCAAAGGGAGGATTCCAGATGAAATCAGATCATGTAAGCATAACTGCCATAATGACCGCCTTTATTCGAGGCTACCATTCCGCGCACGATGCCCCCGTAGTTTTTAACGATCCCCTCGCCCTCCAGTTGATACCGGAAGAGCGACGCAGGCTCATTGAACAAGGCTTGACCACTGCTGTGGCAGGCACAGGCCAAAATTCTGATGGAAATGCCACTACCCTACATCAGGTCAGTCTGTCACCTATTCTGCAAACAATGGGACTTCCAAATGTGATCAGTCGATCACGGTACACAGAGGACAATCTTAAGTCGGAAATTAGCAAGGGCGTCGGGCAATATGTGATACTTGGGGCGGGACTGGACAGCTTTGCCTTTCGACACAAGGACTTGCTGAAACAGATTCACGTATTTGAGGTTGATCAGCCGGGTACACAAGAATTTAAGCGCAAGAGATTGGCTGATTTGAATTGGAGAATCCCGCGTAATCTGCATTTTGTGCCCGCAGATCTTAGCAAGGTACGACTGGCGGAAGCGCTTCTTGGATTACCGTATAACCCGAGCGTCAAAAGTCTCTTCAGTTTGTTGGGTGTCACAATGTATTTGGCCCCCGACGACGTATTCGAAACACTACGGTCGATTACTCAAATGGCTCCCGCAGGCAGCTCGGTTATTTTTGATTACCATACGGAGACCGATGAAGGCCTACGCGAAATCCGCAAAGAGTTGCAAAGAATGGGAGAATCAATGAATACGACCTTCGACCCGTCGAGTCTTAGGGTAGAACTCGAGAAACTGGGATTTCACCTCTACGAAGACTTAGGTCCTGCCGACATCCAGGAACGTTTCTTTAACGGGTCAACGAAAGTATATCATGCAAATGAAAATGTCCACTTGGCATGGGCGGTTGTCGGCGCACGATCTTAGTGCGAACGAGAACTGGGCTATTTTGTGTTGGCCACCGATCTGATGGAGCGCGGATCGAGGTATCCCGTGGCCAACTTGAACGGTCCCTCATTCGACCGATTCACCATCGCCTGGTTCTCCAAAAATCAAATTCACTTCGATTCTCACATCCGGCAACACACCGCACTGAATCGTATCACCGCGCACGTATTTTTGCGGTTGTTCGTACCGCTCCCCACTATGTCGCCATACCTCCACAATTTCATTGGCTCCATCGATGATCCAGTATTCTTTCACGCCCACCCGTTCATACAAAGCCCGTTTCGTGACGGCGTCTTTGCCGGATGTGGACGGAGACAATATTTCAACAATCAGCGTGGGAACATCGACAACACGCTTCCCACGTTTATAATCGCCGCAAAGCACGAATAAATCCGGTTGTACCACCGTAGGCGTATCTTTCGACTCCTCAAAGGTCACATCGGTTGGGGCCGCATAGGGGAAACAGAACTTACCCCGTAATTGCACGAGCAATTCTGCGCCGAGTCTCATCGAAATCTCCTGATGGCCCATAATGGGCGCCGGTGTCATCATATAAGGAACACCGTCGATCAATTCCCATCGCTCATCATCCGCCCACGTTACATAATCGGCGTAAGTGTAGCGTTTGTCGCCCATTGGCTTGCTCAAGGCAATCCCTCCAAATGAATGCTTAACCCGATATTATTCCATCCTGGAGATCTTTTCAAACCACGAAACCGTAGTGAGTCCGTTGGGGAAGCATGGCGATGGAGGCATTTTGCCGTGGTGATTCTCCCTGTGTGACGACGGGTACATCATCCGGAAAGACGCTCCCCTTCCTCGCGGGAGCTATCGACCTGTTGGCGAAATCTCCCCAATCCAAAAAAATGCTCGCCCTTTATTCGTCTGGGCGAGCAACTTTTGGATTGACAGACACAATCTGCGCCGTTTTCACTCCACCTGAAATCCCAGATTGGGTGAGTTTACGGATAACGCCGGACAGACTCCTGGTTGAGTACTGAAGAGAGGAGTCAGTTGGTCGAAGCGCTAACGCTGCTCAACGCCTGCTCCCCGATTTTCGCCAACACCGCCTGCCCCTGTGCGTTTGGATGAACATTGCCAGTCAAAATGTACTGTGACACATGGCCTGAGAAGGCGCTGTAGGCGTTCGCGACTGGCAGGTGGAATGCGCCCGCTTCCTGTGCAATGGCTGCATTCATGGCGCTGAGGACTTGATCCGCCACAGCGTGGGCCGTTGTGTCTGAACTGGGAACTGGATTGTAAATGTTGTATACCACAATCTTCGCGGTTGGATTTAGCTTGACAAGGGTCTGTAGCGTTGTCTGGAGATTGGTGGTAAACTGTTGCACCACAGTCGCAAATTGCGCCAGTTCCGTCGGTGTAATCGTCTGCCCGGTGAACAGTCCATCTTTTGTCGCGGGTTGCAGCAGATCGTTGCTCCCGATATCCAGTGTGATGACGGAAGCACCCTTGACAGCCTTCTGAAAAGAGGTCGTTGCAAGATCGGTAAGAAGCCCGGAAGAAGTCAGCCCCGGTACGCCGAGGTCGGTCACGGAGAGGTTGCCGGCCTTGCCAATCAGATACGGAAACGCCTCCGGGGACGGTTGCAAATTGGTCGTGCCCAAACCAAAGCCAAACGTGATGGAATCGCCGAGGGCCACCAGCGACTTTGTGTTGCTGGACGCCGGAGGAGTGGTTGTTGTTCCTGTGCTGCTCGAGCCGCCTATCACAATGTTCCACATGCCAGCGCTGACCTGATTCTGTATGCCCATCCCTGCAAGAAGTTGCGACAGATCGGTGATCGGCGCAAAAGTGGTCATCTGTCCGTTGAGTGGATTTGGCGCTGCAAATCCATTCATCCGCAACAACAGGTTGCCGTTTGCTGTTATTGCAATGTTGCCGCTGGTTCCCGTCGGGATGGCTGACGTGTTGACCGTGACGCCTGTTGGCAATGTCAAATTCCAGACGCCCTTAGCCCATGCGCTGGTCATGCCGAGCGACTTGAGTTCAGACATCACATACCAGATGGGAATGAAAGTCTGGTTGCCGTCAGCGATGGACGGAACGGTCAGCAGCGCGGATCCGTTGACTACAATGGAGATGTTCCCATTGGTCGCGCCAGCGCTCTGTGAAGCAACACCGTAGACCGGTGTGACTACGGTAGAATCAGTCCGATTGTTGGCCACCGAAGTATTGACGGCTCCCGAGTTCCAAACTCCGTAAGCCTCAGCGGAAATGGTGTTGTTTGTGATCGTGGTGTCAGCGACGCCAGAGGAAACTGCCACAATGGCAGCAGGTTGCGCAAGACTCACCTCGGTCAAGGGGCCGTTTCCTGACAGCGTATTTCCCGTTACGATGGTGCCTGTCACTGTTTCGCCGGACTGACCGCCGCGGGTTTGGACAATAACGCCCGGCATGGCGCTCTGTTGAATGGTGTTTCCACTGATGACCGTTCCCGAGACGGAACTGTTGGCGGACGTCGGTTCAGCAGCCACCATGACGCCGGAAGCGTTGTTTGTCATCGTGTTGCCGATGACCTGATTATAGGCCGCTCCCTGTCCTCCGTTGTAGGAAGTGACAGCAATCGCAGAACCGCCCCCATTTCCAGACAGCGTGTTGGCGATCACCAGATTGGCGTCTGCGAAGCCTGCGACTCCCTGTGCGGGATTGCCATTTTGCGCAACGCCCGGGTTGACGGCGCCATTATCAGCGATCGCAATACCGCCGCCAGCCTGGTTGCCTGTCACGGTATTGCCGGCTACCACAGAATAGGAAGAACCCACAAGTGTGATCGGTTTGTTTTCCAGCACGCCGACCGTGGGCTGCAGCCCATTGTCGACAATATCGTTTTTCGCGATCGTGACATCGTTCGCATTGTCAACCAAGACCGCCTGATTGTTCGCGTGCTCGATGGTAAGACCCTCAATGACAGTGCCTGTCGCCGCCGCTCCGTTGATGAAAATCCCGTTGTTTTGTCCCGTCGCGTCGATGATTGTTGATGTCGCGCCGCCGCCGTTTGCCGGATCCGATTGAATCGTTACAGGTTTAGTCACCGTGACCATTCCTGTATAGGTGCCGGGTTCCACCATGATGACGCTTCCTGGAGCCGCCGACTGCACAGCCTGGTTGATCGTGCGATACGGTTGACCTGAAGTGCCGTTGCCGCTTGTGTCGCTGCCAGTGGTGCTGACATAAACCACACCCGTACTCTGGGCGTAGCTGGCGCCGCTCATCAAACCCGACAGCGGCATGACCAACAGCGCGGCTCCCGCCGCCAACTTACCAAACTTCATCCGTTGTTCCGCCTCTCCCACGATCTTTGGATAATAGTTCCACAGCCATCCTCATTATCTCGTAGTGAACTATCAATTGGCAAGGAGTCACTCTCCACCAAAATGCGCAGCGTGAACGGCGATCGCAGGGTTCCAATTCCGGTTAGCGTGCGACGGGGAGGCCATCAAATGAAGTCTTGGCATAAGAAAAATGGGCTCCTAGCAGCCCGTTATCCCGCTATGTAGCGCAACAGAGGATGGAAGTAGCCCGAGCATGCGCAATTTCTGGAGGAGTAAAGTTGGAGGATCCATATTGTTGACAACCTTGCTTTGAGGCACTGAATCTGTACTCGTTAAAGAATTTTTTAAGCGTTCCAACATGTGATAAAATACCATATTTAGGGGTTTAATAAGGCTTCCTTTATCTCTCGTATGCCATATTATGGTCAAAATGGTGCATAGACCGATTATAGGCGATCGGTGCCTGTTGTGTTTCGCAGTCCAGAAGTGCAGAGTTTCGCAGCGAAGAAATATAAGCATCGTTGCATATTTTCTCAAGCCGCGATGCTTGAATTGGAACACCAGACGCCACCGATTCCAGGACGTCGACGTCTACCCTATCTTCCTGTGCCACTACCTGCGGGTTCGCGGCCCGCCTCGAGGGAGAAAAGATCAACCCTGAGAGACCCAGCAAGACAGAATTCGCGTATAGGATCCACTCTGCGGCCAACTGCATCATGCGTTCCGCGATTTCAGCGTATCCGTGGTCTCCGTCAGTGCGCTCCGACGTGAAAATCACCGCATACTACGGGGGCTGCGGCGTTCGCGCGATGTCACTCATTCTCGATCTCCTCCATACGTCACCAGAATCTTGAGCGGATGAAGATGACCCGTCCGCAGTTCCTCAAAGCAGGGAATGAGTTCATGCGGACGAATGCGCAGCTGAAATAACATCCGAAGAGCAGGAGCGCTCTCGGCTTCTCCAAAAAACCACTCGGCGTGTCGCCGATAGTTCCAGCCATCACTGGACCCTACGATCTTCAGTTCATGGGCGAAGAAAGAGGGGTGAAGCACAAAGGGGTCATAATTGCCATCGGACAAAACACACAGGCGCCCCCCTTTTTTCATGGCCGCCTGCAAAACCCCAAAGGCCGCATTTCGACCCGAGCATTCGAATCCGGCGTCGTATGCGTGAGAGGCAGGCGGTCGGTCGCGAAAGCAGTGGGTCACCCCAAGTTGTGCACCTATGCGCGCACGTTCCTCATCCGGTTCCACCGCATGAATTTCCTGGACGCCCATGTAGGTCCGCAGGAAATGAACCGTCAGCAGCCCCATCGTGCCTAGCCCCGTGACGACCACTCGGTCCGCCCGGTCCGGGTTCAACTTGAGTACACCCTTGGCGGCATCGCAAGACAAAATTGTCAGCAGCGCCATCTCCTCATCAATGCCTGATGGAGCAGAAATCACAGACTCCTGTCGGCACACCGCAATGTTCCGATGCCCATAAAATGCGACCACCTTGTCGCCCATGCGGACACTATCCACCCCCTCCCCTGTGGCCACGACTTCACCATAGCTCTCATACCCCATCTGTCGCGGGTACTCAGGCGACGCAGTCCTGTCGCTTCCGCTGTAGATCGGAACCTCTGCCCCTACGCTGACGGCGCCCGCGATCGTTTGCACGAGTACAGTTCCTGGCCCCAGAGCGGGTAAGGCCGACTCACTCCAGACCAACTGTCGAGGCCCGACCAAGAGCAGGGACCGCGATGTCACAGGCGCCCCCTCCAGCACGATTTTCCCACGGAATTCTTCAGGCACGCCCCTCCCCCCCATTCCATCACACATCCACGGTGGATACTTTCATCCGATTTTGCGGCAGCAAGACCAGCACAGCCATGATCATCCCGGCTATGCACATCGGCACAGTCATTCCGATCATGAGACTGCGGACACCATACCGTGTGGCGACGAAACCACCCAGGAGCAAAAGGATGATGCTCAGTAACTGCTGCGGTGGACCGATCACATTGTTGAGGCGTCCCATATGAGACACGGGAACCGTGTGTTGCCTGTACGTCGTAAACCCGACGCCGGCCGCAGAACCAAACAACCCGAGTACGATCAGCCCCGCCACCGCCCACCAGAAGTTGTGCGCAAAACTATAAAGCAAGTACCCCGCCGCGCTGCCAAGTGTCCCGATGCCGAGAAGCCCGTGCGTAGGCAGGCGCTTTGCGAACAACGACAAGAGCAAAGAACCCGAGACGAAACCAACGCCAGCCGCAGTCACCATCAACCCGTAACCGAGCTGTCCGAGATGCAGCGCCTGATTGGCGAATACGACTTCCTGCGAATCCGCAGTCAATCCGAGGACGCCGATTGCGATATAGAGGATCAGGACGCCTGTAAAGAGTCGGTTCTGCCGTAAAAAAGCGACCGCGTCCCACCAATCCAGTCGCAGCATGCGCCACATATTCGAACTGAGGGACCCGGTCGATTCCGGATCGAGAGGCGGTAACAGGATGAAGGATACCCCCGACACCAGAAAGCTCCCGGCATCCAGCCAAAGCGGCAACGTCACATCACCATGCAGAAGCAGGACACCCGCTATGGCTGGACCTGTCAAAGAGGCGCTGTAGCGCAGTGTGCTGATCACCGCGTTGACGCGCTTTCGCTGTTCCTGTGGGATGAGCAATGTTTGATACGGAAGAAACACATTGGAGAAAAATGTGCTGCACACGCCGAGCATAAACAAGTCCGCGTAGATCCCGGCAATCTCCCTGCAAAAGGGCAGGACCCCAATCAGCAGAGCTCGCGTGATCTCAATCAAGATAAGTTGTTTGCGACGGGAAAAACGGTCAGAGCCACTGCCGGCCCAGGGTCCGACCGAGAGGGAGGCCACGCGCGACGCCACCCACATCCCGGCCACCGCAGCAGCAGAGTGCGTCTGATCCAACACAAAGACATTGATTGCCACGAGATAGATAAAGTCACCGATGCTCGAGACACCCGCACCTGTGATGAGTATGGACGTCCAAAGCCGCAACCTGTTTGCGCGCGTCTCACCCACCAGGCGCCTCCAAACCGCGTCCGAGCTATGGGCCGACGCTTCTAGAATCTTCTCAATCGATCATAGCATATCAGAATGATCCACGAAGCCTCATATCCTGAATACCGTGGTCATCACCCGTCCACCAAGGAGAGAACCGAGAGTGATCCCTGTATTAAGCGCGGTATTGTTCCAAGCCATGGCGAACGCCCGTTTGTCAGGAAATCGCCTCGCCAAACGTAGCTGAAAGGCCGGAAAGAATGCGTAACCGGCCAATAGGCGACTCACCGTGAGAATAGCAAAAGACGGCGCCACACTCGTCAGTGCGTTGCTCGCCGCAAAACCGAGTAACCCATACACAATGATCCGCCTCTTCCCCAGTCGATCCGACCACACGCCCAACTGCGGGGCACCGATCGCGTATATCAAGGAGAAAGCGGCGACCATCCACCCGGTCGTAGACGGCGTGATCTGGCACCGATCTCCATGGCAAGGTGAACTGCGACATTGGACACATCAAAAGCAGTTACTCGAAAACTGTGCTATGCGAAAAACAGACTGTTTCGACCGTATCCGCATCCGGGAACCAGTATGGCCTTAACCCCGGTTTGGCGAAAGTAGTCTTTTGCCATCAAAGCAGCGGGATAAGGCGCATTGCCCCATAGACGGCCGCAGGCGCATACGGCATATCGACTATGTGTTCGGCAGGCATCAGACTTCTCACCATACGGGATGCCTCCAAAGTTCTTCGTCTCGACCACAAAAATGCCGTGCGGTGACACGATGACATGATCAATCTGAACTGATTTGCAATCGAAAATATGCATCACAAATGATTCACTTTCGTGAACGCTTACCCGGTCTTCTCATGTACAGTGAAACCTGTATATCTGAATGACGGTCCGGACAGGAGCGGATTCCATTGAGTAATCAGCAGGCAAAACCTACTATCGAACGCCCCACATCCATCCCACTCCTCACATGGTTGCTGCTGGCGGGCACCCTCTTCGGAAAACTCGTCTATAAATCTGCTATTCCCTTTCTTTCGCTATTTCTGCTGAGACACGATCATCTCACCGCATCGCTCATTGGGTTCATCCTTGGGGCAAGTTATCTCGTGGGGGCCTTCATGAGCCTGGTCTCAGGGTATCTCATAGATCTGTTGGGGCAAAAGCGACTCATGCTCCTGTCATTGGTGACTCTCGCAGGGTCGATCGCCATGATCCCGTTCGTGCACCAAACCCTGCTCATCGGCGGCGTTGTCCTGGCTGTGGGCGCCTTTCGCAATTCCTTTGAGACGAGCAACCAGTCGCTGCTTGTCCAGGTTACGCCTGTTTCCAGACGGAGTGAGGTATTCTCGATTCGCTACATAGTGGTCAACCTTGCAGCCGGAGCCGGCCCCCTGCTAGGAGCCTGGCTCGGATACTCCGGGCAAACCGCGTCGTTCCTGATCAATGGCGGCGGCTACTTGCTCTACGCCTGCCTCTTGTACGTCCTCACGCGCTCACTCCCCAACCAGATGGCAAACGACACCACAATGGAACCCTCTTCCATGAGAGCCGCCTATCGGGACATCGCCGGCAACCGACCCTTTCTCTTCGGCCTCCTGGCTGCATGCATGCTGAACTACGGCTACACACAGATCGATGTGACGCTCCCACAGGTTCTGGCTGTGCACGGAAGTCTCGCCGCACACTGGTTTGCCTGGATGCTCGGGCTAAACACATTGCTGATCGCCACCTTGCAGTGGCCCGTTACCCGCTGGATCAGGCGCTATCCGAAGCGATGGACGATGTCTTCAGGCGCCGTTCTGTCAGCCATCGGATACTGGACTTTCGGGAACGCGCATGACCTGCTCTCGTATCTCATGGGCATGGTTATCGTCACCTTTGGGGAAATGCTCAGCCTGACTTTGATCGTTCCGTGGCTTGTGGAACTGTCCAACCCCGCGCTCCAGGGAGCCTACTTTGGCGCGGCTCGGTTACGCTTCTTAGGCGATTTTGCAGGCGCTCTTCTGGGCGGAGCGATCCTCGAGCACCTGGGTGTGCGCTCGCTATTTGAAAGCACGTGCATACTGGTTTTCACGGCTGTCCTGTGGTTGGCGTTCTCCAAAACCAGATCTCACAGACCTGCTCCATCGTCCGAAAGTGGCAACTGGAGCGAACCAGACGCCCTGTGACAGCTCACGCACCGGTCACACGCGTATATAAGTTGAGCAGATTCCCGTCCGGATTGCGGAAATAGATCGATCGGTTCCCCCACTCTTGTGTCGTCGACGGCTTGACCCACTCCACATCCAAGGCCCGCAGTCGTTCATCCTCTGCGTCCACGTCATGCACACGAAATTCACACCTGTACCGATCCGGGGGGCCACCTTAGAAAATACGCCTGCGGCGATTTTTCGGAACAGCCGCGTTTCGCAAAAAACATCAGGAAGTTCTTCGCCCCCAAAGCATCCCTGCCACGATACAAAGCCCACCAATCATAGCGAGTACGGATAGGTGTTCACCGAGAAGTAAAACCGAACAGACTGCCGCAAATACAGGCTCACTGCTCATGAGTACAGCCACCCGCGTCGGCGAAGTGCGGCGAATCATGGTGAGCTGGACAAAGAATGCGAACATCGTGGCGAAGACAGCCAGATATCCGGTGATGATCCAAAAAGAAGGTGTAAGTTCTGAAAGCGATGGATGCTGAAAGATACTTACAACTCCGGATCCGATAGCCACGACACCGAGTTGGATCGTCGTCAACGCGCCAGAATCCATCGGCTTCCCGTCCGTCAGCCGTTTGGTGAATGTCATTTGTATCGCCCGGCAGAGTGCTGCTCCAAGGACCAGAAAATCCCCGATGTTGATATGAATGTGGTTCCCGCGCATGGTTAGTAAAGCTGTACCAAGAACGGATAACACCACGGCGCCCAATAGTCCCATCTTCGGCCGCCTGCGGTAGAGGATGCTGTCAATCAACGGAACCATCACCGCAAACAGGCTGATGATGAACCCGGCGTTAGCAGCCGAGGTGTACGCCACACCGAACGTTTCCAGTGTAAAAATGGCGAAGAGAAACAGCCCAAAGATGCCTCCTGTTATCCACGTCGAGCGATCCGCCTTGCGAATTGCACCCAACGTCAGCGGCAGCATGAACATTGTCGTCAGGGAGAATCGAATGAAGAGGAACTGAAGGACAGGAACTGTTGCCACGACATCCTTTGAAGCTGCGTAGGTCGTTCCCCAGATGAGCGCAACGAGCAGGAGGGCCAGGTCAGCCGTCCATCGTGAATTCCAGACTTTTTTATAGAACGAAATGAAGGCATTCTCACTGCGACATGTCGGGCTCAGTGGCTCAACACCTGTTCGTTCAAAACTATACTCCATTTGGTCACCCCTGCATTCATTGAATTATGCAGTGTACGAAGATCGTTCGACTGCCAGGATGATCACCGTAGCCAAGATGCAAAGTCCGCCCAACATAGCCATGGTTCCCATGTGCACATGGAGAAACAGGATCGCCACAATGGCTGCGGACAGAGGTTCGGCACAAGCCAATACGCTCGTCTCCGACGGTGATATGTATCGGAGACTCGTGAGATAAAGATAAAAGGCGAGCAACGTTCCGAATACAACGACAAACCCCACCAAGAACCAGGCCTCTGTTGATCCGTGCCCAACAAAATCCCATGGCGGATTCTTGCAAGCCATACTGACACCGCCAATGATCATCGACCAGCCGACAACCGCTGTGGCGCCATATCGTTGCAACAGTCCGTTTGGGTACAGGGTATAAAACGCCAATGTCAACGCTGACAATAGGCCCCATACGACGGATGCCGCCGGCACAGAGAGTCCATGCCACTTACCCTCCGTCACCAGGAGAACCGTGCCGATCAGCGCAAGAACGACGGACGACGATTCCCACATGTTGGGTACACGGCGCCAGCGGACGGCCAGATAGAGGGTGATGAAAAGCGGCCCCAAATATTGCAATAAGGTAGCCGTCGCGGCATTCCCCGTTGCAATCGACGCAAAATAAGAGTATTGAACGCCGAGCAATCCAAGAACGCTAAACAGAACCAGACGGAATGCGTCTTTGCGATGAACCCAAACGCGAAAAATCTGTTTCGGACCGGAATGAAGTGAACCCGCCAGCAGCAACAGCAACCCGGATGCCATCATCCGAACAGCGACCAGCCAGCCCGGATTAAATTGATTGTATTGAAACAGCACCTGAGCCGCCGTTCCCGATACCCCCCAAAGAACGGCTGCGGCAAGCACCATGACAACACCCTTCATGCGACCTGTTCGAGTCAACATCCCACTCTCGCCAAAACTTATTGCTGTCTTCCCCACACCAGCCCGCCTCTCCCAGGTAACACCAAAGACTATTCCAGGCGCCTGGATAGTTCCTCCATTGGCCTGAGCCAATTGTGCCGCATGACCTCCGCAGCCCGCTGCGGGTCCTTCTGTTCAAAGGCAGTAATGATCTGCTCGTGCTCGATGACCGATTCGTTCGACAACATGACATCGTGAAAGAACACGTATTTCAGACGGCGTACATGCAGTTGGAGGGGGGATGTAAAAGAAGCAATGTACGGATTCTCCGTACGTTCGACGATGGCGTTATGAAACTCCTCATCGAGTTCCATCGCCTGATAGGGCGTTCTGCGTTTGAGCGCCATCCCAAATTCTCCATTGGTGGTCCGCAGCCGTTCGGTGAATTCCGCTGTCGCGCACCCGGCGGCCATCGCCGCCGCAAGGGATTGAAGGGCTGCCAGGGGAGGATAGATTTTATGGATATCGTCTTTTGTGATTGTCGTCACCCTGGTGTCACGACCCCGGTGCATCTCGACGAAGCCCTGCATCTCAAGCGTTTGAAGCGCCTCCCTGATGGGGGTGCGGCTGACCCCAAGAGCCTCCGCCAAATCTCCATCACTCAATTTTTCACCTGGCTGCAGTGTTCCATCGACAATCCATCTTTGAATCTGAAGAAACGCACGCTCTTTTGCAGACATACGTTCGGGCCGTGAATAGTTCTGTGGAATTGGCAATATGGGGCCTCTCCTAATCGTTCTGGTAACAGTAATATATTACATTCATATATAATATTCAAGAGGTAGACAACGGAATTCACGCAAATACGTGGATCATGCAACTTGTACGTCAGTACATCACCGCGAGGACCAGGCCGCCGATGCTCGGCCCTGCGATCGGTCCAAGGCCTTGAAACACCGCCAGGGCGCCCAGCGATAGATTGCGCCGCTCCGGCGCGACGGCCGTGGTCACAAGCGATGCGGCCGTTGCCTGTACCATCGCAGCGCTGAGCCCTTGTACAGCGCGCGCTGCGATCAGAAGGGTGAGCGATGACGACGCTCTGCACAAGGCAGACGACAGACCAAAGAGAAGAAGTCCCCACAAAAAGATTGACACCCGCCCGATGCGATCCGCCCACCGTTCCCAGAGCATCATCGTCGACATCAGCGCCATCGCGTACACGGTCACCGCCCAGGTCACCTGTGGCACGGGCGGCTTCCTTGCACGCATTGCCTATCATGAGGCGGTACATAACGGGCAGTTATTTGCATATTTGCGTATGGCGGGGATTGCGCGACCGCAAATCTGGAACTGATTCGGTCGTTTAAAGAGCCCGTCCTATTGCAGACAAGCTCTTCATTTCGCAGCATATGGATGACACGCAGGTTCTCGCGGGATAGCTCAATCCCCTACTACACCTCGGCGCGAAACGTCTTCCCCAGTTCTGAGCCGAGCCCGAAGTAATGACGAAAGTTATAGATGAGCGGACTCCACTTGGCTGGATCAATGTGATACTCCCCTATGACCATCGATTCGTGAGGGTGCACCGCGATCGCCTCGACCTCCACCACTGCGAATCGAACCGGCTCCCCGGTCAGTCGCATATCGACGACGTTTCCTTCGATCTGAATCGGACACTCTGCGATACATGCCGCCTGCACATGTTTCGCTGCGAACGCGGTCAATCCCGATGCAGCAAACTTATCCTTTTCATAGCGAAATTGATGGACCTTCGCGTCGGGTACGGGATCCTTTCCGGTTAAAGGCGCGAGCGCCTCCACCTGTCGCCACAGGGTGGGATCCGGGAGATTGATGACGCATTCCCCGTGACGTTTCAGGTTTTCCAGTCTCTTTCCGCCGTCCCCCAGTCCGAGAATCACTCGATTACCCAGAGCCCACGCCGACGACATGGGCGTGATGTTGGAAGTTCCGTCTTCGTTCAAGGTGGTCAGCAAAACGACTGGTGTGCCGTAGTACAGGATTTTAGGCTTGACGATACGTGTAAGTGTCGTGCTGGATGCTTTTGACAGGATGCAGACTCCCCTTCAGGTGTGCTTATTCTAACTCTGCCATTGTAACTCACGAATCATTCGGCTAGCATCGAAGTATGGTCGAAGAGAGGTGACTACGATTAATACCACGCCTAACATCGCCGAAATGGCCGCTCTGATCGCCGATCCGCCCCGATCGGCCATGCTGCTCGCGCTCCTTGGCGGGCAAACCCTTTTGGCCGGTGAACTCGCCCGTCAGGCCCGGATTACTCCGCAAACGGCCAGCACTCATTTGGCCAAATTGGTGGACGGCGGCTTACTTTCCTTGCTGTCACGCGGGCGTCATCGATATTTTCGTTTGGCCTCAGCAGACGTGGCACATGTGCTCGAATCGCTCATCACGATCGCACCACCGGTGAAGGTGCGTTCCTTGCGACAGTCCGCTCAAACGAAGGCTCTGCACAGCGCCCGTACGTGTTACGACCATCTGGCAGGAGAAGTGGGTGTCGCGATGACGGAGAAAATGGTGGAACGACAGTGGCTGGCCATGGGGGAAAAGCAGTTTACCGTGACCACTGCAGGCAGAGTCGCCCTCTTAGAGCTAGGCATCGACGTGGCGGGCTTTCGACAGTATTTTGGTGTGCAATCGGAAGAGATGAACCGGATGCTGTCTTGAGTCTCATCCCTCACATTGATATGTCCATACGTATGGCGATCTTCAGCGCAGGACTCCCTCTTGAGACCCGTTCCCAGCCCCTCCACCACCTCAGACAATCCGCTGCCCGCGTCACTGTTTCCCCATACTGTGCGCAAACACCCGGAGTGAACTTCTCACGATGGATCAAGACCAAGCATCACGGCTGTCCGGGATTGGCCCGTTCCGCTTCCAGTCGCAGCCGCGCGTATGATTCGGACAAGTCTCGTTCGTAGAGGGATGGCCGAACGTCGTTGTCCTCCCACTCTTGTTCTCGGTAAATGTGAAGTCTCTGAATGTCCAAATCAGCCGCCACGATTTCCGAACGATCATATGTCAGAGCTTCGGCCAACACGCCGTTCTGCTTTGGAGTAAGGGCAATGGGAGCAAACACGCCCGCTTTGCCGGTGAATGTCTGCCCAAACAGATCCCCGACGAGGGCGGCCTTCACTCCGTACATCGGACTCTCCTGCACGCGCGGCCAGATCCCTCGCAGCGCGTAGAAAGCGCGGTATTCCGCCGCGTCTCCGATCGGCAAGAGGGCAATGTCAACGCCAAGCGACAGCAATATTCGAAAGGTTTCAAAATACGTCGCGTCCATGCACACGGGAGCGGCGAGCGTTCCAAAGGATGTGGGAAATGCTGCGAGCGTTCGTCCCGAAGTCAGTCCCCATGTGGATTCCATATCAACGAGATGCAGCTTGTCCTGGGTCCCCATCAAGCGACCCGTCTCGTCAAACGAATAGGCCGTGTTGCAAACGCCCCCCTCCTCGTCAGTCACTAGAAAACTGCCTGCCATGATGACCATTCGATGCCGTTTGGCCAGCTCGGAAAAGACGGCGCGCGCTACGCGATCGACAAAAGGACTCATCATGCGAAATACGTCGATCGGCGACAGCACAGCGCTCTTTTGTGGGGAGTCCTGTGGATGCAAGGAGTCCGGCACATGCCCAGAGTCCGGTGGCTGCGAAGAACGAGCCTCTTGCGAAGAGTCTGGCGGATCGGAAGGTTTATCTGCGTTTTTATTACCCGGTTGGGGAAGCGCGGCGCGCGCGAGCCGTTTCGCTCCTGGGATGAGCCCGAGCAGGGCCAGGCCGTTATTTTCCGGGAAGGCCACGACGGTTGCGCCGAGGGTTGCGCTCTCGCGAACGATCGCGTCCATCTCCGTGACATAATCTGCGACCGTTGCCGTGAGGGTCGCTCGCCATTGCACGGCGGCAACCCGCACGCGGTTGGCGTCGCTGTCGCGCGCGGCGACACCGGGCGACAGCCGCGCAAAGGCGTCGCGGATGGCCGCTGGCCGTGTCTTCCAGGCGACCGCGCCGCGCGCGGCGGACAGCAGGGTGGACAAGGCTGCGCGCGTGACGGCCGCGTGGACGCTTGCGGACGCTTTCATGGCCGATTTCCCCCAGGTCCCTCTGGCGTTTGCCACCAGGGTTGATTTCTGTACAGCGCAGGATTCAAATGCGGAATAATGGAGAAGACGGCCTGCGCCTGCGAGCGCTCGCGTAGCCCCACCTGCGCCTCCCGTATCAGCGGTTCGCTATCCGAAAGCGTCGATTCCAAAGGCGCGGATTCCAAAAACGCGTCGCCCGGTTCCGATAGAAACCCGCTTCCATCTGGCGTGATTTCGCAGGGGCCGAGAATGGCGGAACGCCCTTCAAAGAATCGGCCCCACATAGTTCCTTGCACATGCGCCTCAACGGCGAAAATCTGGTTCTGTTGCGCGTCTTTCCACACGCCAGACAGCTGCCGCCACGGGTTAAATGGGGCCGCCGTCCCTTGCGGCGACAGGATCACATCCGCCCCGCGCAGCGCCAGCATGCGCGCGGTTTCTGGATAATAGGCGTCCCTGCCGACGATGACGCCGATGTTTCCGACAGGTGTTTCGAAGATTGGCAACTCGTCGCCGCGCTCATCAAAGAGCCACTCCTCGCTGCGGGATCGATGGGTCTGCCACACCTGCGCCAGGACGGACCCATCTGGGGCAATGACGTAGGCGCCATGACGGGTCGAGTTCCCGAACGCGCGAACGTGTGTGCCGGGAACGAGCACGCTTCGCGTTCGTCGGGCCGCTTGTGCGCACAGGTCGAGCGCCTCTTCCCACGCGAAACGAGGCGCTGCAGCCACCGCCCGCAAGGCCGCGTGATCAATCGGCTGCAGACCCAGGACTTCCGCGACAGCGCAGCCGAAGAAGTGGGCTGGCAGGACGATTGCGGCGATCGGGGCGCCATCGTTTGAGTCGTTCGCCATGGTGAACAGCCCATTCGCGTCGACTCGGCCTCCACAGCGATGCTCCAGATCTGCCAACAGCGCGCGCGGACTGGGGTCGATCTCCGGGCGCCAGTTCAGGGCGCGCAAGGTGATTCGATGATTCATTCTCGCGCCGCCCAGTACACCGGGCGTCCGCCGACGACCGTGCCGACAATCTGGATCTTCAGCAACTCGTCCGCGTCCAGGCAGTCAAATGGGTTTCTCGAAAGGAGCACCAGGTCCGCGGGAGATCCCGGTTCGAGGGTGCGCTTGTCTCCCCCGCGCGCGACCGCCCCGTCTTTGGTATAGAGCCGAATCGCCTGGTCGATCGTCAAGCTCTCGTGTCCGCCGTAAACCTCGGTTTGCCCCAAGATGCGCCGTGTCGCGGCGGCGTGCATGCCAAGCAGTGGAGGCGCCGGTTCCACTGGCGCGTCGGACCCTCCCGCCAACTTCAGTCCCGCTTGCAGAAGCGATCGAAAGGGGTAGGCGCGTCTGACTCGATGGGATCCGATTCGTTCCCTGAGCCATGGCAGATCAGACGTGATGAAGCGCGGTTGCACGTCTATGACGACCGCGAGTTTTGCGGCGCGAGCCGCAGCCTCTTCACTAAAGAGAGAGGCGTGTACGATGCGATCGGGAAGAATCGCGTCAGGGGTGGGCGGATGGGCCTCCAAAGCCTCAAGCACAGCGTCAAGCGCCGCATCGCCAATGGCGTGAATCGCGACCGCGAATCCGTCAGCGTGAATCGCTTCCACCAACTGCCCAAGCTCCGTTCTTGTGTATGTCGGTTGTCCCGTATGCGGCGCGTCCACGTACGGTTCTTTCAGCCATGCGGTTCGACCGCCAAATGAACCGTCGGCAAATAGTTTGACGGCGCCAAACGTAAGCAGCCCGTCGTCTGATCTGGTGGGCAAAGGCGTTTGCGACAGGCGCCCCTGCCGCCAATCCTCCAAAGAAAGCAGCTCGTGAATGCGGATGGGCACTCTCTGCTGGGCGCGCGACAGAAGGACTCTTGTGCGAAGAAACCCGCCCAGATAGCGGCAGTCATCCGAATGAATCTCTGTGATTCCAAGACGGGCGAGCTGCGACAGGGCGTTCGATAAAATCTCGATCCACTCTTCGTCGGAGCGATCCGGCAGGGCAGCCAAGAACGGCAGCGCGGCCTGTTCGTAAACGGCCCCGGTCCATTCTCCGCGCGCGTCTCGGCTAAAAAAGCCAGCGATCGGATCGGGCGTATCGCGACCCACGCCTGCGGCTGCAAACGCGGCGCTGTTCGCCAGATAAACGTGGCGGCAAACCCGCGCCAAGAAGAGCGGCGTATTGCCTGTCGCTTGATCGAGTTCTGCCAGAGTGGGCAATCGGCGTTCGGGAAAGCGGTTTTCGTCGAATCCACCGCCGACAATCCATTGTCCCGGCTCGCGGGATCGCGCATAGGCCGCTATGCGGCCAAGGAGATCGTCAATCGAGAGCGCATCCGCGACATCGAGTTCCGCGAGAGTGGATGCTACGCCCGACACATGCAGATGCGAATCGATGAATCCCGGCAATGCTACCGCGCCACGCCCGTCCAGGCGTTCAGGATGCGCCAGTCGATAGCGGTCAAACAAGTCTGCGGCAGTTCCGACCGCGACGATGCGCCCATCTGCGACCGCGACGGCGTCGAATCGATCGCCGTTTGAGTCGAACGCGTAGCCGTCTATGTTTGAAAGGATCAAAATGGCGATTCGCCCCCTTACGACTCGTATTATAGCAGGGGCACAAGGGCTGTGAGAGAAGATCGCACGCAATTTCAGCGGTTCTGACATAGTTTCGTTGGCGGTTCCGTCTTTCAAGGGAACTACGTTCGAAACATCAGAGATAGTTGGATATTTCGACGAGATTCCCGTCTGGATCCCGCAAGTAGACAGACAGGATGTCGCCTGTGGCGCCAGTTCGTCTGACTGGGCCCTCTTCAATGAATACCCCGGATGAGTTTAGCTCCTTTATCACTTCCTCAAGAGGACTCTCGGCGATAAAACACACATCAACGGCTCCAGGAACAGGCCTCAGCGCCTTGGGATCAAATTCCTTGCCGGCGGCATGCAGATTGATTTTTTGCGTTCCGAACACTAAAGCCTTTCGCCCAGCCCCGAACGTCACCACGCTCATGCCAAGTATTCTGGAGTAAAAATCGCAGGTCACGTCAATATCTTTGACGGTCATCACAAAGTGGTCGATTCGATTGATGATCATCTTCGTTCCTCCCCGAATGAGCGGACACGTCGCATCCACCCAATGCATCCGTAACTGCCGAGACCGACGCCAGCGACGATCACGACCACAATATTTGAGTTCCGTTCAATATAAATGTTCTTCTATTGGATAGAGAGTCACTCTCGGCCCATAATCGCGAAGATGCTGTTTCCAACGGAACACTTCCGCTTCGATTTCCTCTTGCGAAAATGCCGCGAGGCCCCCACCCCGGATCTTTCTAGCGTATTCCGGGTTGCTTGGCTCCACAAACGGCGAAAGAAACACCGCATCGTCTTTCGTGAGGGGAATCTCTTTCAATAAATCCAACGTCTCCTGCAAGTGATCATCGGCGAATGCCCGCCCTCCAACACCCGGCAAAAGGATTACACCGAGCCCAAACCCAGCTGCCTTCATGCGGATCAAGGCTGTCGCGGCCTCTGCGGCGGTTCCGGGTTTCAGCAGAAAATCTCGCAAGCGGTCAGAGCCAGTTTCGAGCCCAACGTATACTTTGGTCAGGCCGCGACGGTAAATGGCCTTTAATTCTTCTGAAGATTTGTGCTTTAGATTGAACGTGTCCATAAAGGTACTGAACGAAGTCGCGACGGACGCAAATTCCATCTTCATTATGTCAAGCATCGACAAGAGCCTCTGCGTCGGGATGATCAGGGCGTTCCCGTCAGCCAGAAAAATTCCATGACGGTCGGCCAGACGTTCCCCAAAGAAGTCCTTGATGTCCCGTATGTGCCCTTGCAGTTCCTCCATACTCTTGATGTGAAATTTGCGATCCCGGTAAAAATCGCAGAATAGGCACTCATTGTATGAACACCCGTGCGTAATCTGGATGACTAAAGAGTGGTACTGATCCGGGGGAAGAATGCTGATCGGCAAATACACTCTTTGAAATGCTTGTTCGTCGCCGGCCAACGCGACCGCGGACCAGTGTTCCAGCGTCTCAATCCACGGATCGCCGGGATGAAGAGAATGCAAAACGTTGATGGCCTCGCGATAAGCCTCGGTCAATGCCGTCTCTTTTTCTGTTTCCTCCAGGTCACGATAGTTGCGGTAAGTTTTCGTTCCATGGCGGATGATCTTCACTAGCAACATCCGGCCGTCCAATCCGCGCCGAATGACTTGGTCCGCCCAAATCCGCCGCAGAAAGCGGCCAGTCCGATCAAAGTGCAGAAAGGATTCGGGCGTGTGAATATGAAGGACATGACTCTCCCTGCGCGCCGAAACCCCCAAGAGCATACCCACCGCAACCGCCTCCAAAGATATGTTATCAGGGGAACAGCGGTTATACAAATCCACGGGCCGCGAAGCGGTATGTGGAGCCTACAGGGCCCGATCAAGGAGATCCATGATATGCACGGCTTCCATTTGCCCCTGGAGACCGGCCCGCATGATGCCCTCTCTCATCTGCAGCAGACACCCCGGATTGGCGGTGACAATCATGTGAGCTTTCGTTCGCTGCACATCTTCCATCTTATCGTCCAGGATGTCCATGGACATGTCGAAGTTCATGATGTTGTATATCCCGGCCGATCCACAGCAACTGTCCGGATGGCTCATCTCCACCAAGTCCACCCCCGGAATGCTCCGAATGAGTTGGCGCGGTTGGTTGCGAACGCCTTGTCCATGCGCCAAGTGGCACGAGTCCTGGTAGGTGACGCGCACATTCAACGGCTTGTGAAAGGTGAGCGGGGGCAGTTCCACCAGCAATTCATTGGCGTCCCGCACCTTTGCGACGAAGGAGTCAGCGCGGCCTCTCCATTCCGGATCATGGGTGAACCAGTGGCCATAATCCTTCAAGGCTGCCCCGCATCCGCCAGCGTTATTGACGACGAAGTCGACGCCCGCCCGCTCAAACGCTTCGATGTTTCGCTTTGCCAGATTCGCGGCGCCCGACTTCTCTCCGGAGTGCGCGTGCAAGGCGCCACAGCACGCCTGATCCTCCACAAAGACGACGTCGCAGCCTGCCTTGCTGAGCAGCCGCGCCGTGGCCTGGTTCGTTTCATAGAACATTTCGTCCATGATGCACCCTTTGAAAAAACCGATTTTCAGGATAGGTTCCTTTTCCGACGGCAACATCGGCGAACGTTGTTTTCGCTGTACCGGCGACGCGATCCTCGCCACCGCATGCTGCATCTCCGCAATCTCCCTGGGCAGAATGCGCATCAAGCCAGTCCTGTTGGCCGCCTTTTGGAGACCCAGTGCCTGAGCGACCCACAACGCGGTTCCGAAAGCCCGGATACGTTTTGGGTGCGGAAACACGTTCTTAAAGATCATCTTCCTCGTGAAAGACCGTTTGCCCTGACGCTTCTTATTGTCCTCCACCACCTCGCGGGCGGTTTCTATCAATTGCCCGTACGCGATCCCGGATGGACACGCCGTTTCACACGCTCGGCACCCCAGGCAAGCGTACATGTTTTTCTCGAATTCCGCGTCGATGGCGAGTTTTTCTTCAGCGACCCCTTTCATGAGAGCAATGCGACCGCGAGGGCTGTACGTCTCCAAACCCGTTTGCTGATAGGTTGGACAGGTGGGCAAACAGAAACCGCAGTGCATGCAGTTTAGCAATTCATCCATGTCAAACTTGCCGAGCAGCGCCTCGCGGGCAGCGGCGACAGGCGTATGCGGCGTTTCGGCATGCGGCGTTTCGGAACCCGCCCGCTCCGTCAGGTTCATGAGTTCCGGAATCTTGGTGGTCATGATTGTCTCACCACGATTCTCCGCCGATCCCGTTTTGCAAACACCTTGCCCGGGTTCAGGATGTTGTTGGGATCAAACGCAGCCTTCAAGCGCTCCATGAGTTCAATCGCGCCCTCGCCCACCTTCAGGTGCAGGTACCTGGACTTTGCCATCCCTACGCCGTGTTCGCCCGTGATGGTGCCGCCAAAGCGAATGGCTGCGTGAAATATTTCCTCAAAGGCCCGCTCGACCCGTTCGATTTCTTCGTGGTCGCGTTCGTCGGTCATACAGGTTGGGTGCAGGTTGCCGTCGCCCGCGTGGCCAAATGTGCAAATCTGCAGATTGTACTTCCTGGCGACCCGCTCGATCTCCTCCACCATCTCCGCCAGCCTCGCGCGCGGCACGGTGGCGTCCTCCAGGATGGTGGTGGGACGAAGCCGGGACAGGGCGGACAGCGCGGACCGGCGCGCGGCGAGCAGTTTGGCTCCTTCCTCCATCGTCGCGGCCATGCGCACCTCCGCAGCGCCCGTTTGCCGGGCAATGTCCGCAATCTTCTCGATGTCTTGCACGACCTGCGCCTCGACCCCGTCTTGTTCAATCAGAAGCATGGAGGCCATGTCGAGCGGCAGGCCAAGCTTGGCGAAATCGTCCACGACCTTCATGGTGGCTTGATCGAGGAATTCGATGGTCGCGGGGATGATCCTGGCGGCGATGATTCTCTCGACGATCCGCGCGGCGTCCACAAGATTGCGACAGTAGACGACCAGCGTACGCTTCGTCGCCGGGAACGGGAGCAGTTTCACAGTGATCTCCGTGATCACCCCGAGCGTTCCCTCCGACCCGACCAGCAATCGGGTGAGGTCATAGCCAGCGACGTCTTTGACGTTCTTCCCGCCGGACCGCAGGACTTCGCCTGTTGGCAGAACGTACTCCAGCCCCATGACGTAGTCTTTCGTGACGCCGTACTTCAGGCCGCGCATACCGCCGGCGCCTTGCGCCACATTGCCGCCGACAGTGGAAATGCGCATGCTCCCAGGATCGGGAGGATAAAACAGGCCGACCGCTTCGACCGCTGTGTGCAAATCGGCGGTGATCACGCCCGGCCCCAGAGTCGCTGTCAGATTTTTCTCGTCGATCTCGTAAATTTGGTTGAACCGATTCATGTTGAGCACAATCCCGCCTTGCACCGGGATGGCCCCTCCGGCGAGATTCGTTCCGGATCCGCGCGCAATGACCGGAATCCGGTGTTCATTCGCCATTCGCAAAACCGCGGCGACTTCCTGCACGGAACCGGGAACGATGACGGCATCCGGAATGGACTGCAGCAGAGGGGTTGCATCGTACGAATAGGCATGCAATTCGTTCGGGCTGTCCAAGAACCACTTCTGACCGACTACTGAAATGAACTGTTGACGCAGATCCTCAGTCAGCATGTATGATTGTCGACTCCTTCGGGAAAATAAATCAGGTCATCAGATGACTCCATTTTCAATGTATCACGAAGGAGATAAAATGTGTAGAATAATGATCCTCTCATGATTCACTATAATGAGAGAACAACGCATGAGATCGCTGCCCACAGGGTATTGGAGGCCAGCATGGGACTGAACCGGAAAAACTACGAGATTGTCGCGGACGAACTGATGCAGATGATTGTCTCCGGTGTCGTTAAGCCGGGGAACAAACTCGAACCGATCGAGACCCTGGCCAGGCAGTACCGCGTCGGGAGGTCGACCGTGCGGGAAGCCCTCAGCCTGCTAAAGGCCAGGGGCATGATTGAATCCGTGCAGGGCGACGGCACCTACGTTGCCGACAACCGGGCGCGCAATCTCGGTCTTGCGCAGAGTTCCTATTTGTCAAATGCGACCGAACTGTTGCAATTGCTGCAGGTTCGCAAGATTGTAGAAGTGGGATGCATTGGTTTAGCTACGCAGTTCCGAACGGAGACGAATGTAGACGAATTGGACCGGGTGGTCCAGCACATGCAACACTCGGTCGGGAACGAGGAAGTGAGCCAAGTCTACGATGTGAACTTTCACCTGGCCATCGCCCGCGCCACGCAAAATCCCCTGCTGGAGCAGATGATGGAAAGCGTTTCTGTCGCCATGACGCGGACCATCCGCGACACTCGCAAACTTTGGCTGTACAGTGAGCGCGAATCTGCAGCGCGGCTGTTCGAAGAACACCGACGCATGTACCAAGCCATCGTGGATCATGACTACCAGACGGCAACAGACACCATGTCCCACCACCTGGACAAGGTCGCCGCGGTCCTTATGCGCCCTCGCCTATGACCAATCTGGTATGATTGGAAAGTCATTCGGGAGCGTGAAATCACGATCAGGTTGGTAGTCCTGATGCACCGCGACTCACGGTGCCGTATCCTTGCCCCTCGGGATGTCCGTCGCTCCTCGCTCTAGCTGGGAGGGGTCAGATATGAAATTAACTGTCTTTCATGACGGTCAATTTTGGCCGCACCCACCAAAAGGCGCAAGAGACTTACGCCCCTCACGCCAAATTCTCCTTCACAAGGGAGGCGGCCCATGGCGGCCTCCCCATGGAATCCGCCACCCGTCAAAGTGTGTCTATCCTGGTGCTTGCATGCGTCACCGATGTTGTCACGGTCATCTTCTGCAAAAATAACTAGCGCAAGCCTTCCAGATTCCTGCCCGCCAGGTGTGCCCCACACACCGCGGGCGCTCGCCCACGCAGACGCAGACGGCGTTTCGTCACCCGAACTATGATTCGCTGACGATAATCCTCGACCGGGCAACTCGCGCACACGGCTGAAACATAGCGACCACACCGCGTACAGTATGAATTCATCGCCCAGTGCAAGGCAATATCAACATACACGTTCCGACTCTCCCCCTCCCCCATGTCACCCCCTTTCTATTAAACTCGCTCGAACGGTGCATGCAAAGAGCGAAATGTGTCGAACTTCGTCGGACACAAAAAATTCACGAATGTTTCAACCCAATCTACTTTTCGAACGCAATCTGCTATCGACAGTACGGCTCTTGACCACTCTGCGGTCTGACGAAATCGGATCTTGTCAGACTCTTCCCAAGGCCCATGACTCAAAGTTTCGAATCCACCCATCTGCCTCATTCGGACCAATGGCGACGCCCCGCTCCTCAATGATAAGATAGATATGATTCGAATGACAGATTGCGCCAAACCTGGCGAGAGAGGAGCCCTGATGAAACAGATCATCGCGCTCGGAGGCGGCGGATTCTCCATGGAACCGGACAATCCGCTGCTCGACCGTTATATCTTGAAACAGTCAGGCAAAAAGAGACCCAAAGTCTGTTTTATTGGAACGGCCAGCGGCGACGCCGAGGGATACATCGAACGCTTTTATCGAGCATTTGAACAGCATGACTGCGAACCCGCCCATCTGTCGCTGTTTCGTCCGCCCACCCTCGATCTTGAGAGCTTCGTACTGGAACAGCACGTGATATACGTGGGCGGCGGGAACACCAAAAACCTCTTGGCCCTGTGGCGCGAGTGGAAATTAGATCGGATCTTGCGCACCGCTTGGGATCGAGGCATCGTGCTGTCTGGCGTGAGCGCAGGCGCCCTCTGCTGGTTTCAAGAAGGCCTCACGGACTCTTACGGCGCACAACTCGCGACGATCGAATGTCTCGGATTTCTACCAGGCAGCCATTGCCCGCACTACGACGGAGAGGTGGAACGACGGCCCGCTTTTCATCGCTTGCTGACGTCAGGCGAGGTCGGTGATGGGCTCGCTGCCGACGACGGCGCCGGTCTGCACTTTATCGGAACAGACCTGCACGCCGTCCTGAGTTCCCGCCCGAACAGTAAAGCATATCGACTTCGCCTTCAGGCAGGGCGCGCCGTCGAGGAAGAACTCACTCCGACCTATCTGGGAGATCCGGACTGAGGGTATCGCCTCGCTCACCACGCCTCCGATTAGCGGAATCCATGTCATCGCATACGAGGAGGGCTCTCCTGGCGCATGAAAATAGAACAGACCTTTCGCAAGATGGCTTCGCCCTTCACAATTCGCATTGACGTTTCCGCCGAGGCGGCTCACGAACTGGACATAGAGCGACTCCGATCCGATCTCGAAGAAGAGACCCAAGCGATCGAACAGCGTTTTTCGCGTTTCGAATCGACCAGCGAATTGACAAGGTTGAACGCGCGGATCGGCCAGACCGTGGAAGTGTCCGGTCGATTCCAACAGGTACTCCATCTGGCAGAGAAGGCGCACAGGATTACGGCAGGGGCATTCGACCCGCGCGTCATACGTCACCTGGACCGATTGGGATATCCCGGCGCCCCGCTCCCTCAGGGGGTGCTGCAAGAAACACCCGCAAGATCTGCGAAAGATCCGTTGCTCATATGGCGCGGAGAGCGGCAGGTCGAACTGCCGGCGCCGATTGATTTGGGCGGCATCGTGAAAGGGTACGCCGCGGACTGTTTGGCGGACCTTATCGATTCGCGGATTCCGGAGCCGCTGCTGGCAGGCTTTATCGTCAATGCTGGAGGTGACGTGATCCTCAGGGGATCACAGGAATCGGGAGAGCCATGGAGCATCGGCGTTGAGAATCCGTTTCAACCAGATCGCATTCTGGCTGCGGTGTCCTTGCACGGCGAGAAACGATCCGTCTGCACGAGTTCCGTCTGGCGAAAATCATGGGAAGTGGAAGGACGCAAAGTCCATCATTTGATTGATCCAAGGTCAGGGGAGCCTGTGACGTCCCTGATTCATTCTGTGACCGCGATGGCGCCCAGCGCGGCCTTTGCGGAGGTTCTGACGAAATTTGTGTTTGTAAAAGGATTCTTCCCCCCGGCCGAGGCCGCGTTTGGAGGCCCCCCGCATGTGTTCATCGTGAACCGCAATCGATCCCTATTTGTGACTGACGCTTTCCGCCCCTACCTCTCGTGGGTGGACCCCGCCATGAACACAACAGTCCTGGGCTGACTGCTTGTCGAACTTTCAAGATAGGGTACCCCCATACCCAAACCGTTCTGGACGTATACTTACAAAAAAACATATGGCAAGATGACGTTCTCCCCTGAGTAGATACCAGAATCGTACAATGTCGCCATAAGAACATAGACAGGATGTGGAAGTTGTGCGAAAACCGGCAACAAAATCAGGCTCCTCCTTGGGCTCCATATGGGGACAGATCGTCGTCTTCACTGTGATATGGATGCTCGCGATTCTAAGCATTGTGCTTGTCGCACAGCTGTCCTCCTTGGGACATCTGCGACTGTGGCTTGTCAGCCGAAGCGCCGCTCTTTCCTCATACGGCGCCCTCACCTTGGTGGTTATGACAGGGTTGATGCTCAGTCATCCTGCCAACAAGCTGGACTGGAAGCTGTCGCGCTGGCTATTCCCGTGGCACCGGGCCCTGTTGGCCGTATTCTTTGCGCTGCTGAGCGTGCATCTCACATTCACGGGGCTGGATCCCAAATCCGGCGTGGGATTTGCCCAGTTTCCATTCCCAATTCAAGCGAAGTACCATCCCCTTGCGATGATTATTGGGAGTTTCTCTTTATATCTGCTGATTCTGATCGCGCTGACCGCAACCATGCGCAAGACCTTTCGCACTCGATGGCTAAGCATTCACCGACTTTCAACAGTTTGCTGGATGGGCGTCACCCTCCACGGGATCTGGGGCGGTACCGATACATCCAGCCTGCATGGTCTGTATTTGTTGTCCACGATATCCGTTATCCTGACTTACGCGTGGAGATCGTTGACCACAAAACAGGTTCAACGTCCAGGCGCCCTTGAAAATAGCAAATAAACCACCCCGAAAAGGAGAGTGCGCTCTATCGTGATCTATAAAAAATGGATCGCATTGGTCGTCAGCGCAGGTTTCGTGGGAGTCGTATACCGCTCCCTCCTCCAGGCGCCGGTTCCAGTTCAGGCTTCCAGCCAACTGTCCGATTCGAATGTGAACAGGTTGCAGGCCGTAAGCAGTCGAGTGACGGAGTTAAGTCTGGAACTCTCACAACTCGAATCGACACTACAGCGCACACAATCGGCCAGTGTTTCTGAAGCCAGGCAAATGCAGCAACTCAGCCTGCGCGTCAACAGCGTAGCTTCCTCCGTGGAGTCCGCTTTAAGTCAGCCCGCACAAGTAGTCTACGCGCCACGAGTGCAACGAGTGATTGAGACTCAAAAGGTGATACAAAGAGAAGCCGTCTCAAAGTCGGCGCAGCCGTCGGTGCATACCGTGACGAAAGCTTCAGGAACGAGTTCAGACGATGATTCAGGCGGCGACAGTGGATCCGGCGATAATTGATACGAGAGGGAGGGTCGGCGATGGTCAGGTATCATCTGCTTGGATTGGGTTTGGGAGTCGTCATGTTAGGTTCCAGTTTAGATGTCCTGCTGACGAATGCTTCTCATGATGCGGCCCACAGTATATCAAACGGCCAATCACAGCAATTGCTGGCGTATTGGGATACGGAGCTGAAGCAAGACGCCACTCTGATCAGCTATACAAAACATGTCATTCAGAGCGAGCAGACGCAGTTGCGCCAAACCACGGCGGCAATCGGCGCGCTTAACGCTGAACTGATAAAACTGCAAACGCTTGCGAGTCGATCCAGATCTGGCCTGCATGTGACGCCGACTGCCTACCACTCGCAACCGATTCCCGCTGCCACAACCGTGACGGTCTCAGCCCCCCCGATGACTGTTTCACCTCCGCCCGCCACGACTTCTGGACCGTCCGTCCAAACCGTGACCTCGGCTTCGGGCGGCTGAGTCGACAGTCTCCTCAGCCAGTATTTGAGCCCGTCTCCGTCAGCACCTGCGCATTTGATTTGCAAGCAGCTACATATGGGCGACTTTTACGCCACGAACATAGAATTGTACGGTTTTGCAGCGATCGCTCAGACATGGACCAAACGACGAGAGACCCAGCTTCGCGACAAGCTGCTCCAACTCCGCGCAGAACGTGTCCAGGTCTGGGGTAGTATCCTGAACCATTCCGATGAACTGGAGTTGCAGTCCCGCCTCTTCAAACAGACGGGCGATCTCCAGTAGAGTGAAGAAACGCGCATGGGTCCTGTCCAGAATGCCCGACTCCTGATACGTCCAGCACCCTTCCAGAAGCCCTTTAACAACGCTGGCATGGCCGACGTTCGGAATGGACGCGACGACATACCCGTTTGGTTTCAAATATGAGGTTAAATGACGGAGCGCGGCGACTGGATCGATCAGATGCTCGAGAACATCGGCGAACACCAGCGCGTCAAACCAACCTGGGGAATGGGGCAGGCGCATCGCGGTCGCGTCTCCAATCCACACTTCGTCGAGTACAGTGCGCGCGTCAATGGCCGCCCTTTCATCGTATTCTATCCCCGCAACATAGCTGACGCCGCGATTCTTTAACGTTAGTCCCAACCCTCCGCAAGCACATCCGACATCCAGTACTCGAACCGCGTCTTGCGGAACCAGCTCCGCGAGATCTTCTCGCATCCACAGACTATACTGAGGGTTTATCCCCCATTTCGAATGAAACCGTCGCAGATTCGCCTGCAACAAGTCGCCATAGTTCGGGTTGGCTCGCTGACTGACGCTGCCGTAGTGATGGACGAATGTGTCAGCCGCGACAACCAGGCGGTATCCGGCTCGTCGAATGCGCATGCAGTAATCGTCGTCTTCAAAATTACCCTGGCCAAAATCTTCATCAAATCCACCGAGTTCCTCATAGATGCTTCGACGGATCAACATGCAGAATCCAACAATCCGTAGAGCGTAGAACCACCTGGATGGATTCGGCTGGTTATGTTCGCGCGCGAATTGCTGCATTTCTTCCATCGACGTGTAAGATGCGGCATGAAGTTGAACGCCGGAGACGTAATTTGAGATGGGGCCCACCGCTCCGTGACTGGGGTCGCTGTGCAAGCAAAGCAAGAGATTATCGAGCCAGTTGCGGCTGACAACCACGTCGTTGTTCAAGATGACAAACTGCGCTCCCTGCGCCGCTTCCATCCCTTGATTGCACGCCTTGGGGAATCCGAAGTTCGCTGGATTTTCAATGACTTTCACCTCTGCATAGGCGCGCAGCGCCGCAACCGTTTCATCGCTGGACCCGTTGTCGACGATGATGAGTTCATAAGGGCAGGTGGTGAAGCGGCGAATGCTTTCTATGCACTGGCGGGTATATTCCCATTGATTGTAGGTGGGAATGATGATGCTGGTTAACGGCTGCAGCACATCGATGCGATCGGACTTCATTCTTCGTTCCTCCATTTTGGTTGCTGGGTCATGGTAACCGTCGTAAAATGTCAGTTTAGATGATGCGCAATGGGTCAGTCTGTTCATACAGGCAATTGTCGGTGTCGGCGTTCAGGAGGGCGGTGCGGATTTCATAAGTTCCGGCTTGACTCGGAACGAAATTTGTTATTTCCCAATAATTTCGGATGGTGTCCCAGAATTCGTGCCCGACCAGAAAGGAAGACATACGGAGATGAGCTTCCACATCGCCATCCGGATCGACAATCTGGATTTCTTCCACGCAGCGCAGGGGTTGCTCAAGCGAACAACACCATTCGTGTACAATGTAAAATGGGGATGGAATGCGACGGTCAATTTCAAACAACCAATCGATCAGCGAGGTTTTGTCGGCCTCATGCTGTACTTCCCGACACAGAAGGCTCGTTTGCAACCGAATGAACAATAGATCCTGAATGTTTCCGAGCGTCATGACGGCGCCCCGCTTTCTTCCCTGTCCGGGCCTATTCGAGACCGCAACTGTCGGAGCAACGAGTAATATTGCCGCGAACACGCCTCATAATCTTGGCGCGTCAGTTCGGATTTGTTCCGTACACTGTCGAGTACGTCGGCGAGGAGCAGCTTGTTCTGCCAAATCGCAGTTGCCCGCAAGATGGAGAATTGATTCGAGAGATCCGCGCCGTCTCGATTCATCGCGAGTTCGCATACGCGCGCGCAGTCGTTGAATTGGCGCAATTGCAAGTGACAATAGGCGAGCGAATACGCGGCCAGTTCCCAAAATGGCGCGTCCGATGTGGAATTCACGACGCGTGCGAACAAGGGCGCAGCATCGCTCCATCGTTCACAACCGAGCCATTCTGTACCCAAACAATAATCGTTCCAAGGTGTTGGACCGTTCTCTTGGACATCCAACTGCAACAAACGGATGTTCCGCTGTCGTTTTTTGCGCCTCAGGACCATGTCGTCCAGATAGCCGAAATGCTCAATCTCAAGCGGCGCCCCGGCAAATTTTAGCTCTTGGCCGTAACGGCGCGCCAGGCTTTCCGTGATGTCTTCGTGCACGCGTCGCCTGAAGCGGATCGCAGGATCCGTTCGGAACAGGACAATGCGGGCGTCATGAATGACCGCGGCCGGGTCCGCAACAGCCCCGACGTAACTGCGGATGACGGCTTTCAGGGCCTGGGCGGGCGTGGTCATGAGGAAGGCCGCGAATTCTTCGCGACTGCACAATAGGCGAATCTGTTCGTCCGCATCCAGGCAGAGAGTCCAATCGCCGCGAGCGTGGCTCAGTGCGCAGTTGCGGGCCTCGCTGAAATCGTCCCGCCAAGGGAGGGAATAGACTCTCGAACCGAATTCTCTGGCAATGGCAAGGGTGTCGTCACGGGATCCGGTATCCACGACGATGATATCGTCAGTCAGCCGGCGCACACTTGCGAGGCATTTGGCCAGGAACTCAGATTCGTTCCGGACGATCAGACAGGCGGACAGTAAACTCATCGTCAAGCCTCCTGCAAACAACGAATCGCGTTGTTCCAAAATACAGCCAGCGTTTCGCACCCCCACGCTTCCTGTCGAAAGCGTTCAGTCAGGCGATCCGGAAGCTGCAACACCATTTCTGCGACGTGAGCGGTTTGACCGAAACCGGCGAGAGCAGCCAAACAGTTAAACAGGCTCGGCAGATGGCGCTCCTCATAGAGATCGGCGGTCATTGTTCTGGTCATCAGGGCGTCGTTTAAACGGATGAGGAACCGAATCCATTCAGGATCGGCCACCGTGGCCGCCGCTTCGTCCAGCAGTTGACGAGCCGCTGCGAAGTCGCGGCTGAGCCATTGACACAGGCACAGTTGCGCCACAGCCGGCTTGTAATCCGGGTTCACCTTCATGCTATGCTGAAAATGGCCCGTTGCGATTTCTACAGTTTGTTCCTCCAGGCTGATGACGCCTAAGAAAAACGAGGGCAAAAACGATCCGGAGCCAACTTGGGAAGGGAAATGCGCCGGTGTCTCACCGAACTCCAGGCATGCTGTGAACGCCTGACGGGCTTGGTCGAACGCGCGTTGTTCCAGCCAAATGCAGCCCATCAGCAGTCGTAAGTCGGTGTATTCGGGCGTTTTTTGCAGGGCTTTGTCAAGAATGTCCAGCGCTGCTTGAGGATCGCCCATATGCCACAGGCAAAACGCATGTTTTGAGGGCAACTCTGGAAGCCAACAGGCGGGAGCCGCCACCCGGGATAACTCTTCTGTCGCCTGTGCGTAACAGGACAGCGCCTCCCGCATACGGTTCGACCGCAACAACTCGTTGCCCATGTAGTACTGCAGCGCAGGATCATGCCCGTTGCGGTCTATCTCCAGCTTAAGAATGCCGATGTTGCGTTCGATTTTTCGTTTCTTTGCCACCACGTCATCCAGATAGCCGCGATGGATAACGTGGATAGAGACAAGGTGACTGCCCACACGGGAGACGGACGCGATTTGTTCGTGAATCGCTCCTTCGTAGCGGAACGTCGGTCGATTGCGGAACATGCGCAACTGTGCGTAATTGAGTACGGATGGACTGTCGGCGTCTCCGACCAGGTTTTTGGTAATGAAGTGATAGACGTCCGCTTTATCGTTTTCCATCAGGGGACGAATCCGGCGCGCGTCGTTCCTGTCGATTTCGTCATCGGCGTCCAGTACTAAAATCCAGTCGCCCGTCGCCTGTTCAAGCGCATAATTGCGCGCTTTCGAAAAATCTTCCTGCCAGGCGCAGGGAAGCACTGTGGCGCCGAGAGACTGGCAGAGTGCTATGGTATCGTCCGTCGATCCGGTGTCGACGATGATCATTTCGTCGACAATTCCCTCGACGCTGCCGAGGCATCGTTCGATCACGTCCGCTTCATTGCGAACAATCATGCATAGGGTTAAGGTGTTCATGATATCCACTTCTCGTATTCTGATTTGATTTCCAACAAGACAGTCGAATCCGGAAAGCGCTCCAGTCCGTCTCGCACGATCTGCAGTCCCTGTTCCAGCAAATAGCCCTGTATTCGCGTCCGCAATGCGCCATCTCGATCATACTGCGCGAACAACTCGCGCAATTTCTGAGGTTCGTCCAGGCAAGCGTAGGTGAGAGCGAGATGTTCAGCCACACGTTCCGGGTTTGCCGCCGATTCCAGGTGCTTTCGCGCACGGGTAAAGTGATGGGCCGTCGCCATCGCCATGCCGACAAGAGCGGCGCTGTCTTCTCCCGCGGACTCCGCTATCATGGCCAAATAGTCAACGGTGTCGGAGGCCGCGCTCTCCTTTAGCAAAAGCGCGGCGAAGCGTAAATACGACTGCGCAAATTGCGGGTTTAGTTGAAACGCTTCTCGATAGGCCACGACGGCTTCTGCGGTTTTTCCAATGATCTGGTACACCTGTCCCATGGCAAAATACGCTCGATACGAGGAAATCCCCCTCTCCACGCTGTACGGAGGAATCGGGGGATCGCCCATTTCAATGCAACGCGCGTAACACTGCAGCCCGTAGACCCATTCTTGTCGCTGATAATGGGCCACCCCTTGCAGGTAGTGCAAGTCCGTATAGTCTGGAAACATGTCCAGACCGTCGTCCAGAATCCGCTGCGCATGTTCCCATTTGCCGCATTGCATCAACGCTGAAATGAAGATCTTGAAGAATCGCGGCACCCACAGGGCCTTTTGCGCGCGCCAGTTATTGGCCCATTCGAAGGCTTCGATAGCTTTTTCCCAGTCTCTCAGGCGGACGTACTCCACTCCGAGGTTAAAAGCGCGAAAGCCGTCCCCCGGATGCGCTTCAAACTCTCTAAGGGCAATCTCGAGGTTTCTTTGCTTCTTTTGTTTTTCTTCTACGGCGCGCTGCATATAACCGAAGTGCAAAATCTTGACTTGCGAATCAACGATGATACCCGCTCTCGGGCCTGTGAGAATGGTTTCGGCGATCTGTTCGTGCAATGCGCCTGAAAAACGATATTCCGGTTGATTGCGAAAGAGGCGAACGTTTAGCGATACTTCGATTTCTTCCAGTTCGTCCGCGTCGGTTTGGTTGCAAACGTGCACAAAAAAACCGCCCGCGTCAGGGTGCGCAAGAAGCGCCTGGCGAAGCGCCGACGAACTTTCAGGCAACCACAGTTCATCCGCGTCCAGGACAAGAATGAAATCCTTCGTCGCATGACTCAGGCTCACATTGCGCGCTTTGGCGAAATCATGCTCCCAGTCGACAGAATAACAGCGTGCGCCGTAGTGCCCGGCGACTTCAAGGGTTCGATCGGTAGATCCGGTGTCAACAATGACGATTTCATCCACTGCGTCGGAAACGCTCTTCAAGCAAGCGGACAGAGAGGATTCTTCATTGCGGACAATCATACAGAGTGAGACGGAAGGCATGACGAACAGTCCCTCCAGGTTTTCCCCTATCTTATGTTGTC
>JAJZEE010000029.1 GCA_021805735.1 Bacillota bacterium | reverse complement strand
CGTCGACGGCGTTTGGGTGGGAAAAGGCACACTGAGTGAATCATCAGCGCCGAGTGAACAGAAAGTCGCGTTTTTTCTTGCGCGCAGCAAGGAACTGTATACTCCCTACCTGTCACAAACACGTTCCCGACCTACAGTTCACAGTTCTCTGCTAGGAATTTTGGAACGGCGTGGCGCGACTTTTTTGGCCACTCTCGCGGGAGACCTGGACGCCCTGCCTTCACACACACTTGAACAACTGTATGATTTGGTCTGGGAGGGTCGTGTAGCCAATGACCAGTTTGCTCCTCTGCGCCACTATCTCAATCGAGACGGTAAGCACGCCCGCAAATTGCAATCCGCTGTGGGCCGTTGGTACAGTCTTGGTTCCTTGACTCCAGCTCAGACCTCCCCGGAAGAGAGTGTTGTCGGGTGGGTACAGCAACTCCTGCGCAGGCATGTCGTTCTTTCCCGTTACACTGCGGATGGTCAGCCGTTTTCGTGGGACACGCTGCAAGGCGTTTTGCATCGTATGGAGGAGTGGGGCATGGTCACTCGCGGACTATTCATCGAAGGTATCCAGTCCATCCAGTACGCCACCAGAGAGACTGCGGCCACCCTTCGGCGTTTTCCGGACACCGGTAACGGTTCAGGAACCATTGTACTGTCCGCCGTCGATCCTGCAAACCCGTATGGAGCCGGTCTAAACTGGCCAAAACAGAACCGTGTCGCCTTTGCCCGCAAAGCTGGAAACTATCTTGTCATTCGTGATGGCGAGTGGCTGATGTGGATTGAAAACCGCGGGAAGCGTCTGCATTGGATCAGCGAACGAGTTGCGGCAGTCGGCGTCGCTGAGAACGAGATTGGTCTTCTGATGCGCGATGT
Organism: Bacillota bacterium; assembly: GCA_021805735.1. Classification (GTDB taxonomy): domain Bacteria; phylum Bacillota; class Bacilli; order Alicyclobacillales; family SLC66; genus JAKADD01. The sequence goes on along the minus strand of JAJZEE010000029.1, from coordinate 36,765 downwards.
GGCGACGTCGCTCGTTAGACAACACGGCCTGCGCAAGATCGTCATTGACTCCTGGGATGGTTGCCCAGTCACCGAGTCGCTAGTCGTTCGGGCGCTGGAGAGTGCGGGCGCAGTGCGAAGCCGGGCGTCGCTCGTGCTTTGGCCGATGATGCTTAATTGACGCGCGTGTATGGCTGCTGGTCCCAACCACCGTTTAAAGAGGGCGCCCGCTCCGACTGGTTCGTGTGAGCGACTTTCAGTGTCCAGCCTGCGCCTCCACAACCACCCGATTTTTCAATATTTTCGCTTCGTACATGGCGAGATCGGCCCGGTGAACCAACTGTTCCATGTCCTGCGCGTTCACTGCCGCCGCCACTCCCGCGCTGATGGTCACTCCGATTTCCCCGCAGTTTTCATTCTGCAAATGCAACCCTTCCACGGTCCGCCGCAACCGTTCCGCGATATCCGTGGCATCCTGCAAGGAAGCGCCAGGCAAAATAACAGCAAATTCCTCTCCACCCCAGCGACATACCGTGTCTCCCTGACGCACAACCAGACGCAATGCGTCAGCCACTGCAAGCAGTACGCGGTCGCCTGTCAAATGCCCGAAGGTGTTGTTGTACTGCCTGAAATTGTCGACATCCACCACAATCATCGCCAATGGCATGTGGGCAGCGCGACGTCGACGTTCATATCGCCTCAGTCGTTCGAAAAGGATGCGCCGATTATAGAGATATGTACCTGGATCCAGCGCGCTTAACCGTTGCATCCGGTACAATGCCAGAGTGATTGCGCTCCCCGCGACGGCGCAACCCGTTATCGCCACTACTTGCCATAACATTGCCGCGCGGGCGACAGTAATCAGAACGCCTCCCGCCAGACATCCAGCGGCCAGCCCGGCAAGCGCCGCGCGGTATGTGCGAGCCGGTCCAACACGGTCAGCGATCATACTTCTTCAACAAATCGTCCAGAGCTTCTCGCAGCAGCACCGATTCCGCACGCCCCTCTTTTTCTGCCAAAAGTTTCAAACGCCTCAGTCGAGCAGAACTGTAATAACTGGACTTCATGACCATCTCTTCCGGTTGCGGAAGGCCCACGCGATTCCCTCCCAGTTCTTTCGCGCCCCACATCGCCGCAGTCGCGATTTTGATCAATCCCTGTACTTCCTTGTTGTCACGGGGACACTGCGCTACTCCGATGGTGATGGTGAGCGGCCGCACATCCTTCCATCCTGCGGCTTCACGCACCCCAACCGCTTGCAGAGTGCTGCGGAGACTCTCCATACGCAAAAACATATGCTCCAAAGTCTCGCCCGAAGCGGCAATCGCAAATTCATCACCGGACACCCGGTAAACGTGTGCTGCATCGACCTCCTTAAGTAACTCCGCAATGATGGTCAACATGCGGTCGCCCGTCTCCCGGCCCAGCGTTTCATTGATCTCGAGAAAGCGGTCAACATCCAGCAAAGCCAGTGCAACGGGGAGATCCGCCGTCATGCATTCTTCCAGGAATGTCTCGAGGCGAAACCGGTCTCCCAATTGGGTCAGTGCGTCAATATGTTGATCCACCATCATCACCCTATCTGTATGATATAGTTTTATTATATATGTATGTATATATGCGTCAATAAAAAATGCCGAACGGGAGCATGACGTCATTCAGTCACATTCCCGTTCGGCCGTTTGGTCACTCCACGATCATTCCGAATGCAGCGCTATGACGGGGTTCAGCCGTGCCGCGCGCGCTGCTGGAATCCATCCCGCAATCAGCGATACGGCCGCGCCGAACACCAATCCCAGGACGAGGAGCCATAGGGGCAGATGAAAGATTCCGCCGTGGAAACTCGCATTTTTGCTTATGACTGCGTTAATCACTTCACCAGCCCCGGCCCCCAACCCAAGTCCCACAATGCCTCCGCCGATGCCGATGGTTCCGACTTCCGTCAAAAACAGCCGCGCAATGTCCTTGCGCCGTGCGCCGACCGCGCGCAAAATTCCGATTTCGCGACGCCGTTCAAGCACAGACATACTCATGATGACGCTGATCATCAGTCCGGCTACGACAAGCGCAATCCCGCCGATAATGCCGAGACCCGCTTCGATGGCGGAGAAGCTGCTCGTGATGGATTGCAAAATCTGCTCCACCGTTGTGGTTCCGTATCCCATTTTCCCGATGCGTTTTGCAAGCGGCGCCACATCCGTGATCGTTTTACCGATCACAGTCGCGCCAGGGTAAGTGATGCTCGCTGAGCCGGAAACCTGCTTCACCCATGCGGTGGCGAGAGTGTAGGGGATATAATTCGCGCCATTGGCAGTTACAATGCCCGTCACGCGCAGCGTCACAAACGGGAGTCTGCGCGGAGGCATGATAAGTCCTGTGCCGCCGCCGAAAACACCGCCAGACATACCTTCCGGACGAATGGAAATGGTGCGTCCGATCAGTTTGTCAGGGTTCGGTTTCTTCCCGCCGAGCAGTGCTTTGGCATCGGCGGCAGACACGAGGATGCCGCTTCCAGTTGGCCATGCGCCCGCTTCCAGAGTGGGTCGCAGACCTGATACCGACGCCAGGCGGGAAGGCGGCAAGTTCAGGATGGAGGATAGGGTGCTGCTGCCTCCCACCCGCAGCGTGGCCAAAAACATGACGGACGCGTACGCCCCCCGGGCGCCTGGCAGTGCGGCGAACTCACGCAAAGAGCGCGGCGTGATCGGCGTCGTCGGGCCCGCGGCGGTATTTGGAGCAAACGGACTGGTCGTACCAGATACGCGTTGCGGAGACACCGTAATTGACGTCAGCGGTCCAAATGATGTCAGTCCGGCTACGACGCCTGACTCCAGTCCTGACCCGAGACCCATGAGCAACACTGTCGCCGCCACCCCGACCGCAATGCCAAGCCCCGTGAGAATGGCGCGCCCGATGCGCCGCCTGACGGCGGACAACGCCATGCGCGCCAGAGTGCCAAACTGCACGCTGCGCGCGACCCCCGCTTCGTGTTCCGCCGAAACGTCTGCAGCAGCCTTGCGGACATCGTCCGAATGGACTCGACCGTCGCGAATGCGGACGACTCGATCCGCAAAAGGAATGAATTCCTCATTGTGTGTGACCACCACGACAGTGCGCCCGTCTTCATGCGCGATGGACCCCAGCAACTGCATGATTTCAAGACCGCTTTGGCTGTCCAGGTTACCTGTCGGTTCGTCGGCCAGCACGATTTTCGGATCAGCGGCGAGTGCGCGCGCGACCGCGACGCGCTGAGCCTGACCGCCCGACAGTTGATGGGGCCGATGGCCCGAGCGGTCAAGCAGACCCACGCGCGCGAGCAGAGTTTTTGCCCGTTCCCTCCGTTTTGCAAGCGACACCCCGGCGATCGCCAGAGGCAATTCGACATTCTCAGCCGCCGTGAGGGTGGGGAGGAGATGAAAGGACTGAAACACAAACCCCACGTCGCTTCGTCGATACGCCGAGAGTTGATCTGATTTGAGACGGGTGATGTCCCGGCCAAAGACGAGAATCTCCCCCTCGTCAGGACGGTCCATGCCCCCCATCAGGTGCAGAAGCGTCGACTTTCCGCCGCCCGACGGACCTAGAATGCAGGTGAACGATCCCGCCCGCAGTTCGAGTGAGATATCGGCCGCCGCCTGAATGTCCTCTTCGCCCCGCCGATAGTGCTTCCATACACCGCGCAACGCGAGAGACGGCCGAGAAGAAGAGTTCAACACTTCAGACGGCATCCTTCTCTCCCTCCCGCCGTGTGGTGGCTCCGCCAATGAGCCCTACAATCAGGCCCAATACTCCATACACTATAAGCGCCGCCACGATTTCCAGGATATGCATGATGGGTGAATTCCCGATCGCAACCTCCTGCGCAACCACCGTGGAAGAGACAGCCGTGCCGACCCTACGCAACTGTTGATCGATTTGCGCCGCAGTGACGGTCACAAAAAAAATACCGATACTTGACAGGAAGCCATATAGGGCGCCAACAAGCGCTCCCTTCCACAATGGGCGACCGCCGCTGCGTTTGGCGGCGCGGCCAGCGAACAGCGCCGCGACCAAGGCCAGCACATCGAGAATGATGATGACGATAGAGACCAGTCCGTGCAGTGTCGCATTGGCGCCGCCAATTGCAGTGAGCAGCATCGCCGCCACACCCAGCGCCACCGCAAAAATAATGAATTTTCTCCCGGATTGCATGACATCCACCTCTTTGTCCGTATTTTGTTCCAATCCTTGGATTCATGTCCAAATCGAAACTATTATACTCCGAAGTTCTGAGAATTGGAAGTCGCAACCTTTATTGCTTTAGTACTCAGCACTCTGTCAAGAACCTGCACCCGTAGTAAGCAAAGAGGAAATCTGATAGATTGGATGAGGAATCTCTTACAAACAGGAGCCGCATGTGCAAAAGAGAGGTAATAATCAGACGTTTCAAGGCGCCAGTTACACCAGGAAGGGATCGAACGCAAAATGAACACCAGCAGAATGGACACTGTCGCTTTGGAAGCGCTATGGCATGACAGGGTGATGGAATGGATTCGGGCGTTGCAGGAGGCAAAGTCGCTGCGCGCCATGGGAAGCGTATTGGCGCGACTGTTGCCGTGGCGTATTGTCGGACTCTTTCAGGCCAATCCAGTCAGGAACGAGATTCGCTCACTGGGAGTGAAAGGGTACGGAACTTACGGGGAAACCGACATCGCGTTTTCGCTCGATCCCGTCGATTCTCTGGTTGCTCAGTGTTACAAAGAGAAAATCAGCATTGCGTTGCTGACGAACGACGACTGGAATATCAACTACCTGGGTCCCTCCTCGCTGGCCGTGATTCACGAACTGCAGATCGAGATGGCGATCGCCGTTCCGCTCATTCACGCAGGCAATGTGGTAGGCGTGATTTATTTGGCCGATCGGTCCACTGGCGAAATGTCACAGTCGGCGCTGCGGGCCCTCACGATGATCGCGCCGATCGTGGCGGCGATGATCGTGCGGCAGTCGCTGCTGGCGACCCTGGAAGACGAGAACCGGATGTTGCGAGCGGCCAGAGAACTGGCGGAGGCTAGCGTTTTCACTTCGGACCCGAGCACGATATGGCCAGCATTTCGACGGATTCTCATAAGCCTTGAACGCATCAGCGGTGGAACGTATACGGTTTACCGCAACGGTCAATGGCGCGTTGACGATGTATTTGGAATCATGGAACCGTACGCGGACCAACTGGGCAGAGATATGCCAAACTGGCTGAACAACCGCGCGAAGCACCTGCTCTCGACTGAACAGTTCTTACTCTGGACACCGATCGGGATGCACGCCTTGCCTCCTTATGTTGAAGGGGAAACGGAAGGGGGGCGCGGTCTTATGTACGTGATTGGCGCCGACGAGCCATTGGCCGCCGTCAACCTCTACTGCAACGCGTTCGATGACTTTGCGGAGCATGTGATTCCAGCGATCCTGCACACCCTCGGCATGACATTGCGAGTTGTGAGGCAAAGGCATCACCTAGCCCATCTGAGCGAGCATGATCCTTTGACGGGAGCCCTGAACCGACATGGACTCGAGAAACAGATGGAACGATTGCTTGAGTTTCCCAACACAAGTCGCGCCGTTTTCGTAATAGCCGATCTCGATAACTTCAAAGCATATAATGACGCCCATGGTCACCAGCGCGGTGACGCGGCCTTAAAGCAAATGACTCGCTATATCTCTGAATCCTTGCGCGAAGGGGATCTCCTCGCGCGCCTTGGCGGGGATGAGTTTGTGCTCGTCTTTCCCGACAGTCGTTGGGACAGCTGCCTGATTGACAGACTGGAGAAGCTGGCGCGCCACTCCCCGTTGTCAAACCTTGGTTTGCATATGACCATGGGCGCAGTCGCCGCCCCTGAAGAGTGTTCCGACTTTGGCAACTGCTACCGGCTCGCGGACGAGCGCCTATATCAGGGAAAACGGGCGTTGAAAAACTGCATCATCGGTCCAAGTGGGTTGTAGTGCGCGATAACCTTGCGAACGCATGTGTTGATCTTGAGCAGGAATGACAGGAACGCCCGGACCGAAACCAGCATTTATTTTCGAAATATCGCAGACAAAGCGCGGTACAAATACGTTGACACGCGTGTAACCATCGGTTATATTATGACCGATGGTTACTAACCGATGATCATCAATCAGCGACGTCCATTTCATTCGACGCATGTTCAACTCCATCCTGCACCCCGATAGGGGCATATGGGTTTCGAAAGGGTGCGATCAGCCAACATGCTGCGCAAGCAGGAACTTCGTTCCGCAGAGACCAGACGCGATATCCTGTCCGCCGCAGGAACGCTCTTTGCCAAGCGTGGATTCGATGCCGTAACGATGCGGGAGATCGCCGGAAAAGCAGGCTGTTCCCACACCACGATCTACATACACTTCAAGGATAAAGAAGCGTTGCTGCACGCATTGTCCATGCCTTCATTGCAAGAACTGAAACAGCGGATGGAGAGCATTTTGCTCCATCATGATCTCTCTCCAGAAGAGAGATTGAAAGGCATCAGTCGGGAATTCATCCGCTTCTGTCTGCAGAACCGGACCATGTACACGATCTTTTTCGGAGCGAAGTCCGTGCGGGTGGACGAAGAACGCCCCGCACTGGAGATCAATCAATTGCGCAATGGGCTGTTTCGACTACTGCAGCAGGCGCTTCAGGACTGTCTCGACGGACACCGGGATGACCTCCTGCTGACCAGCGCCCGCATCTTTTTTTTCACAATCCACGGCATCGTGGGCACATACACTTATTCCGATGAAACTCCCGAGGCGTTGATGGCGAGGTTGTCTCCCACGTTTGACGAGGCGGTTGACGTACTTCTTCTGGGCTTTCGACAGCAAACGATCCTTCGACAACAAACGATACAAGGAGGGAATATTCGATGAACATCGAACGCGCGTCCGAACATGTCTGGAGTTTGCGCAGTTGGGTGATAATCCCCATCCATGTGTGGATTGTCGTCGAGGAGGATGGCGTCACTCTGGTGGATGCGGGCATATCCATGATGGCCAAGGGAATCCTGGAATTCATCGAACGCCTGCAGGCCGGACCGCTGCTGCGCATCGTGCTGACCCACGGCCACTCGGATCATGTGGGGGCCATCGAACGTATTTTGCGAGAGCGGCAAGTTCCGGTATACGCCCATTGCGCCGAGATCCCCTTTATGGAAGGCGATCTTCCTTATCCCCGGCGCAGGAAGGCAGGCATGTCCGTCGCCAAAGGGCTGGCCCAGGCGCTTCGCGAGGACGCTCAGGGCGGCATGGAACCCATGGGTTCGTTGATGCCCTTTTGGACTCCCGGGCACTCACCGGGACACGTCGTGTATTATCACGAAAAGGATCGGGTGTTGCTGGCCGGAGATCTCTTCACCTCGAAACACGGACAACTCCACAGACCAATGCCTCTGTTTACGGCGGACATGCGGGAGGCGGTCAACAGCAGCGTCGTGGTGCGCAGGTTAAACCCGCATCGTCTGGAAGTCTGCCACGGGAACCCCGTATTCCAGCCAGCGGATCACTTGGATGAATACATCAGGAAAACCGCTGAGCGGTTTGCGTTTGCGGTCGATGCGCCGATGTAGCTGCGTCTTCTTGATAACAGGCGACACTCTGCGCCGCAGGCCTGCCTGGCGGTTGGCCCGTTCTCCGTTCTCATTTTCCCCACAAATACCCTGACCCGACTTGCGCTCTCCGAATTCCACATTTGAAACGACTTATTTCACAACTGAGCAAACTAGTACTACCAGTACTGCATACATTGTTGACGGGGAGATGCCCTCATCGCCAAGAGCAGATACAGAATGAATCTTGCGTCTATCTGACCAGTCGCTATGGTGATTTCCGTCATGTCGATGCCGGGAGTCCGCTAGATAAAAAGGTGGAGAGCGAACCGTGAACAATAAAGTCTTTAACGAACTGAAAGCCCCTCTGTATATCGTATCCCACACCTCAGTCGCCGAAAGCATTTTTGGTAACCTGTTCCAGGCGACATCCGGGGTGCTCACTTCGGGCGGCACATCCCAACAAATGGTCATGACTCTGTCCAATCCTTCCGGTTCCGGCATCCGCGCGGTGATCGACACGCTCGAAGTGTCTGTCAGCACGGGCGGCGTTCTGGCGCTGATGACGCTTCGTCTTGACGGCACGGCAAGCGGTGTAGCCGCGGTGACCGGTTACAACCTGAACACGGACATAACCGGGTCTCCGGTCTGTACCGCAGCCGCCGCGGGAGGGGCGGGGGTATCCATCACTGGCGGCAAGATCTTTCATACGGACTTTGTGGATGTGGACGACGATCACTCCCCGGTGGCGGTAGTCGTGACTCCGGGACACTCGCTGGGCATAAATTATGTCTTTAGCACTTCCGGCAATCAGGGTGCGATGCAGATCAGGTGGTATGAAATCCCGCTGAATGACGGCTTCGCATAGCAGCGATCAGCTTGTCGGGCGGACCGATTCAAGAACATCTCGCTTGTCAACCCAACTCTTCTCTTCCTGCCGCTTCGAACCGCCATACAGCTATGCCCATCGCCAGCATGCCACTGCATGCCGTTATGCCGAGCGCTAAAGCGCCGCTGTAATTCGCTTTCAGGTGATAGGCAAGCACGGAGAAAGACTGCATGGCGTGTGTGGCGGGAAAGATGCGCCCTAGCCACAGAAGCGGTTTGGGCAGCATGGATGCGGGAAACATGATGCCGGAAAGCAATAGGGACGGCAGAAACACCGCCTGCGACAGCATGGTCGCCATGGACTGACTGCGCGCCGTCACGCCGATGAGCAATCCAAGCGCGATGCTGGCAAAAATATAGATGAGCAGAATGATGAAGTATCCAGTATAATCCCTTGGCAAGCCCGCGCCAAAGAGCAACGGCGCTGCCGCGAAGATAACGGCCGACACCAGCAACAGATGAAAAAATGCGCTAACCTCCTGGATGAGCAGCACCGCGCGGCTGGGTACGCCGCTTACCCGGTAGGCGCGCAACACGCCGGATTCCCTCATCTTGACCAGCGGTATGGGCGCTCCCAACACGGCCCCCATTGTAACGGCGAATATGCTCATGGAAGCCGCAAGAGTCTCTTTTGCCGTGGGATTTATGGATGAGAACACCGCCCCCATCACAACGAAGAAGATGAGCGGCACGGCGTAAAAAGTCAGCAGCGTCCCCCTTTCGCGCGCATCCATCCTGAACTGCACCCAGAGATGCAGCAGAAAAGCATTCATTCCTGCCCCCCTCCTTCCACCAACTCAAGAAACCTTTCTTCCAGCGATGGCCTCTCCACGCGCAAATCCGCCACCGTATCGCCTGCCGCCTGCACTTTTCTCAATAGATCAATGACCGCCGCCGCCGCATCGGAGCACATCCATTCCCCGTATCCCTCGGATGCTTTTGTGAATCGCGCGTTGCCAATATCGCATCCCTGCAGCAGACTGCCGTTTATAGTACGCACGACAATGCGCGTCTCGCCGCGCCCGGTCGCCGTCACCTGCGCGGGAGTTCCGACAGCCGCTATATTGCCGTGTATCATGATGGCGAGACGGTCGCACAGTGTCTCCGCCTCGGCCATATCGTGAGTGGCCAGCAGGATGGTTATCCCCTGTGATTTCAAAGCTCTTATGGCATCGTGAAGCTGTGCTCTGCCTTGTACGTCGAGCCCGGCTGTCGGCTCATCCAGCACGACCACTGCGGGGTCGTTTGCCAGCGCGAGAGCCAAGTGTAGCCGTCGCTTTTGACCGGTTGACAATGCGTGATACTGTTTTTTTAACGAGGCTTCCATGCCAAAGTCTCTTAACAGGTCGAACCGCGGCGGCAGCCCGTGCCATGCGCACACAAGCGCCATGGCCTCATCGGCGCGTATGGTGTCCGGAAGTGATGAGGATTGCAACTGCACGCCCAATCGGCGTCGCAGTTCCTTGCGATCCGACTGCGGGTTGCAACCATCCACTGTCATCCTGCCTCTGTCCGCTTTGCGTATACCCTCCAAACACTCCAGTGTCGTTGTTTTGCCCGCTCCATTTGGGCCCAGGAGTCCAAATATCTCTCCTTTGCGGACTTCCAAGTCGATGCCGTTCACGGCGATTGTAGGACCGTATCGCTTGATCAGGCCCTGCACCCTTATCGCTGCTTCAGCCATTCTTCTCCACCTCCACAGCAGGAAGTTGAATTCCGTTATCCCTGAAATAGACTTCCAATGCACGTTCCAAAAACATCTTGGTCGCCTGCTTGAATTCATTGGCCTCATCCGGCCAGTTATCCACATCCATGCCTGCCGACACAAGGGTTCCCAGCAGAGCCGAATCGCCGTTTGTGAAGGTGCTCACCATGCGCCACCATCTTGACGCCATGTCCTGACCCTCCGGTCCAGCGGGGTCGGCGCCTTGGCGGTAAAGCTCCATCATTTCTGCAAAAATGCTCTGATACTCACCGGTGACGTCTGCGGCAGTGTCATCGCCGTCGTCAAATCGGTTGACAAGATGCTTAACCTGATCATTTGTGAAATAGCGAAGAATGAAAGAATGGGGGTTACCCTGCCGCATCAGCGCCATGATCGCCACGAACTTATCGATCTCAATGTCTCCGCTCGCTTTGATATCAGAAATCACTTCATTCATCGCTTCGGCAACTTGCTGCAAATGGGATATTTGCTCAAGAAGACCTTGTCTTTGCCGTGTAAGAATGCGTTCAAATTCTGCCGCCGATTCGGCAAGCAACAGCCTGTCGCGTATTTCTTCCAGTGAGAAGCCGAATGATTTCAAATACAGGATCTGCTGAAGGCGCATGACGTCGCGTCGATTGTACATGCGCCGTCCGCCCTCGCTGTACTCGGGAATAAGCAGACCGCACTTGTCATAGTATTGCAGCGTTCGCACGGTCACGCCCGCCTTGTGAGCCAATTCGCCCACCGTAAACAGTCTTTCCTCCCGTTTTCCCATGTTCCCCCTCCCTCGAGATTCATTGTACTATGTTACGTTACGTCACAAGCAAGCGGGAATTAGGGTTACATTCTCGCAATCGAGCGTTTCTTCACCGGTTGGCTTATGTTCGCGCGTTGGCGTATGGGCGTATTGGCTGATGTTGGCTGATGTTGGCTGATGTTGGCTGATGTTGGCGGCGAAAACTGGAGTGGGAAGGGGATTTCGAAGAGTGTCCAGGGTTGAACCAATCGACGCGCTGCGGTAGCCGCGCTGATGGATTAGGCAAGTGACTGCCGCAGATGGTTCTAATCGTCTTTGAACAACTCTCTGAACATAGACTCGGGCGAATTCAGGAATTTTCTCGTGATGATCACATGGGAGGAGTCTTCGTAGCGGATTGGCTGGATGGATCCGTTGTCGAAACTGCAGAGAGTGGCGCCTGGATACCCCAGAAGGATCGGTGAATGCGTTGCAACGATAAACTGTGAACGACCGATCCGTTCGTGATCGTGCAATATGCGCAAGAGAGCCAATTGTCGCGTCGGCGAAAGGGCCGCTTCCGGTTCATCCAGCAGATACAAGGCTGGTCGTCGATTCGACAGTCGCCCCGCGAAGAGAGTGAGAAACGATTCACCGTGGGACTGTTCATGCAAAGATCTGCCTCCGTACGCTTCGTAAGGATTGGCGGCGCCTGATTCCTTCGCGGCATCGTCAATGTGGCTTGCAAAATTGAAGAAACTCTCCGAACGGAAAAAGAATCCGCTTGTTACCTTGGGCATCCAGCTCAGTTGGAGATGTTTCCATAGATCCGATTCAGTTTTTGCTGTGGAGAACTGGTTCCCTTTGGAACCCCCTTCTGCGTTGAATCCAACCTGAATAGCCAGCGCCTCAAGCAACGTTGATTTACCGCTTCCATTCTCCCCTACGAAGAAAGTGATGAATCGGCTTAAATCCAGGTGATGGAGCCCTTGAAACGCAGGCAAATCAAACGGATACGCCGCTCCCGTTGGCCAATCGACAAAGCGCGCTTCGCGCAAAAACATGAAATTCCTCACCTCATCTCACTTCACGCTGCCGCCTGGATTGAGTCAGTGAGTATCCCCACCCTCTCCACCCCATCGTCATCCAAGTGGACGTTGGACTCTCCATCGTACGCTGGAATGGACGAACTGGCATGCCGGCGGTCATGGTTCCCTATACGCTGCTTGGCACCCTTAATCGTGCACTGGAATGAACGAACACCTGGGCTGGTCAATCCTGAACACCTGGACGGGTCAATATAGAGACCATCTTCCCGATTGCCAAGGTCGGCGGCCTCTGTCAAAGATCGCGCCGCATCAAGCTAAAGCTCTGACCGGTTGGCCCCATCACGGGCTGGGTGGCCAAGAACATGGCCATCGGCACGATGTCTCCCGGCGTCTTGTTCCACTCACTCTCTATTTGTGATACGACGTTTTTGTCGTTCGGCAGCTTGCCGTCTATGGATGTCTGAACTGGACCAGGTATCAACTCGTTCACGGCGATGTTATATGGCCAGAGTTCCTGGGCAAGGACACGCGTCAGCATCCACAACCCGGCTTTTGAAGAGGCGTACGCCGATCTCTCGGGAATCCCGCGATGCCCAAGGCCGGAACCTATTGCGATGATCTTCCCTCCGCCCCGTTGCTTCAGATAAGGAATAACTTCCCTGGCGCAGTAGTACGCACCCATCAGATTCACTTCCATAGTGGCTTTCCATTTTTCGGGATCGCTTTCTTCAATGGTGCGTCGGTCGTAGCTTGCACCTGCGTTGATAACGAGCAGATCGATTCCTCCGAAACGTTGCGTGGTCGCGCGGTACAGGCTCTGAACAGCCGCCAGTTGCGTCACGTCCGTGCGCACTGCAATACCCTCGCCGCCCAAGCTTTCAATTTCCCGCACCGTGTCGTCGATCTCGGCCTGGGTTCGGGCAGCACAACTCACCATTGCACCGGCATGGGCATAGGCGAGTGCGATCGCCCTGCCAATCCCCCGGCCCGCTCCCGTCACGACAGCGACTTTTCCTGATAACTCCAATTCACGCGGCGGCATTGGTTTCTCCTCCGCTCAAGCAACTTTGCCGTGTCATTTGAGGAACATCCACGATAATCCTATCCATGTCAGAAACCCCCCCAACACCTTCCAGCGCCTTCGACCGACAAAACCATTATCCCAGAAGATGCGGTTTAGTTATAGACAGCCGCGGGCAGATGAGGTACGATATCACCATTATACAGCGAAGGGAGTGAGGGTGATCGATGACAGTCCAACACTCGGTGCGCCTCACCTCTGCTGCGGGCTTGATGCAGTAGTGAAGAGTGAAATGAGGTCAGGCGACCAACGCCTGGCCTTTTTCACTTCGAACGGGGTGCCGCCATACGAAAAGGGGCCTCCATTATGATGAAACTGAGCACCATGAGGAAAATCGTCGACACTGTCGACGCGAATTGGCACAGTCCGCTCGCGGAAACAATTGCCGAGAGATGGGGTTTTGACCAAGGATCAGTTGAGTATTTCAGAGCAAGCGCAAATTTCGTATTTACTTTCCACAGGAAAGGAAGAACATACTTTCTGCGCTTTAACGACTCCAAAGAGAGGTCGCTGCCCGCTCTTGAAGCGGAGATGGCCATACTGCACTATTTGAAGGATCAGCCGTTACGTACAGCGCAGCCTGTCTTGTCGCGACGAGGGGAGTGGATTGAGACGGTCGAGACTGATGCGGGAGTGTATTTCGCCGCTGTATTTGAGGGCTTGCCAGGTACACAGTATGATTTCGGGGAGTTCCCAAACGATCAGTTTATCGTCTGGGGGCAAGCCTTGGGGCGTCTTCACCGGATACTGAAGAAGATGCCAAAACGGTACTATCACAACCGCGCGAGTTGGAGGGATCACCTGCTTTTCGCGCGCGAGACGATTCCCGCTCAGGATGCGGCCGCTGTCACGGAGCTCGAACGCGTGATGTCCTGGGCCGACAATCTTTCGCTGTCCGAGAGTCAAATGGGGATAATCCACTTTGATTTCGAACTGGATAACCTTCGTTGGGACAACGGCGTTGTTGGTATACTGGATTTTGATGATTGCGCACAGTACTGGTATGCAGCGGACATTGCCTTCGCGCTCCGGGATTTATTTGACGAGGGGGCTACTCCTGACGATCGGCGTATGCTCGAATTCATAAAGGGGTATACGCAGGAAACGGATCTAGATAGTGCGGCCTTACAGCATCTTCCGTGGCTGAGAAGATTACACGATCTTGTGTCATATGCTAGCTTGCTTCGTTCTGTAGATATCGAAGAGATGAGCGATGATCCCGAATGGCTGATTCGGCTTCGAAACAGACTCAATGGATTTATTGCAGCGCATAGGGCATCCTTCGAAGGGTAAAAAATGTAGATACACGGACTTGAACCGCGCATGTCTTCTGGAGCGCGGTTTTTTCTTTTGGGGTCAAACTGACAATTACCCTAGTCATTATGACGCCCGCACTCGCAGGCATCTTCCATACCTCTCGCCTCCTGAATGGCTTCCATCCCCTCTTTGGCCACGAAGCAACCCAGCGTCAAGGAGTCCATCGCATCAATCCATCACCAGTCGAACAGTGCCGCCGCAACGATATACACCGCCAGAAGAAGCAGGAAGACGCCCACACCCCAAGAAGCCACTTTTTTTTACCCACCCCAGCATGGCTTGCAGGAAAGCCGAGATTTCGGGCGCCAAGCGGTAGTGACCCAGTTGCCCCTCTCTATGGGCCGTAACCTAGCCCGCTTGTCGCAGATATCTCGAAAGGTGCAATGCGTTCTGAACAATCGCACCCAAGAAATCGGCGATTTCACACAGCGCCCTGAACACAACATACCAACTGCCCTAGTTCGACAGATCGGCTGCCACCTTAATACATTCGATCATGCTGTGTTCGCGCACCACCCCTTTGCCCGCGATGTCAAATGCCGTTCCATGATCGACTGAGGTTCTGAGGATTGGCAACCCGATTGTGACGTTGATTCCTGTATCAAACCCGAGCATCTTAATGGGAATATGCCCTTGATCATGGTACTGCGCGACCACACAATCAAACTCACCGTTGGCGGCCCGGAAAAACACTGAATCTGGCGGCCAAGGGCCTGTGGCATTGATTCCCGCTTGCCGCGCCTGTTCGACAGCCGGGGCAATTTCTCGTCTATCCTCCTCGCCGAATAGCCCTCCTTCCCCAGCATGTGGGTTTAGCCCCGCGACCGCAATGCGCGGATCGCCCATGCCAAGTTGCCGTAAGGTAGATGCTGTGAGTTGGATGGTGTCATACACTTGTTTCGTAGTAACCTGGAAAACAGCATCACGCATACTTACATGCGTTGTGACATGTACGACCCTTAAGGCTCCGTTAACCAGCATCATCGCATAATGAGTGGAACCGGAGAGGAAAGCAAGAGCCTCTGTATGGCCAGGGTAGGTTATATTCGCCAGCTTCCAGGCTTCCTTATTGATAGGAGCTGTGCAGATTGCCTCAACCTGTCTATCGACCGCCAATTGGACAGACCGCTCAACATACTCAAAGGATGCCCGACCAGCCTCTGAAGACGTATGCCCCCACTCTAATCCCTCCGGTACATTTTGAAGATCAAGGACATCCACTGTACCAGGCGCAAATTTGGCTTCATCCATTTTTTTGATAGCTACAAACACGGGAACATGTTCCTGTAATCGTCCCGCTTTGATGAGAATCGATCTGGCCATTTCAAGTCTTCGAACATCTCCTACTATCACAGAGCGGACGCGATCATAGACAGTGCTATGGCTCATGGCCAACACGCATATCTCAGGACCAACTCCTGCGGGGTCACCCATCGTAACAGCGACAACTGGACCAGTCACATCAATCTTCCTTTCCCGTTTACTGCATGGGTATTTCCGCCAGTCAAAAAGCGCGCCGACTCAAGTAGAACTGTCTCGTCTCCAAAACCTCCGGCTTTAGTTATCACTGTCAGTTGCCTGCCATTCACATGCGCCATAGTGTATGTCACACCTGGCGCCAGCTCTCCCATGGGCCAAAGCGCCTGAATCCCCAAGCCCCGGCAAACTGCTGTTGCTGTTGCGCCGCCTGTCACGAATATGCCAATTTGAGAGGCTTGCTCCAACGACACGATCCGAAACCATTCCCTGGCGATCTCCGCCAAGTAGTTTTCGATAAGCCAGGGCTTTAATGGCGGTTCGCGATCATCCTGTGAGACACTTACAGCAATTATCTGGTCATTATCGCAATCCCTTAAAGACGCCCACTCCTGCAATTTTTCCGAGTATTCTTCCATTCTGCCATCCCGATCGATCACCATATGTGTGATCGGCAGTTCATCCTTCAAGTAATTCAATTGGCGATAAGCCTGAGGATGAGCACTGCCGATGAGCACTAGTACTCTCCCCTTTGACCCTGTATCTGGAATGCGTGTTTCTGTAGAAGTATTCGTAGAGACGGGCGCAGGGGGGAGCCATGCCCCAGCCAGCGAATGGGCCAACCCGGCCGAACCGCAGGGTAACACATCAGGTCGGGAAGCAACCAGATCCGCAACGCAGTCTAGATCGGCCTGTGTCTCAGCGTCAATGACTACTATTCCTTCCCCGTTCCGAAGCAGACTTTGCCATACGGCGTCTGCACCCTTCCTGAGGGTGGACAACCCCACTTCATACACGGGCAAGTCAGACGTCTGTCGTATAATCTCCGCTATTCGATCTGCGGCGACGGGGGCCAGTGGATCCCTCCTGAACACCGTTTGACTGATCGGAACACCTTTTATTAGTACACAGCCATTGAGTACAGTGCGGCCTGTTTCAGGAAAGGATGGAGCCAATATGGCCCATCGTTTCCCCAACGCCGCCAATGCCGTCTGAATTTCAATGCCTACCGGACCACGCAGGGTGGAATCTACTTTCTTGTAAACACGACAGCCACTACCCACTTGTGTATACAACAAATCGCATGCTAATCTCATAATCTTCGCAGCGGCGCCAGACGCCGCGTTGCGTGTTTCGCTATCAAACGCCTGGACTATATCTGAACCTAATGTAAAGTCCCAAGGGTGATCAACTGCAAAGCAAACTCTCACCCTTCGAGAATCGGCATGAAATTGAAAGGCTGCGTCGGAGGCACCTGTCAGATCATCGGCAATCACGAAAATTTTCTCGATAGTCATAATTAGCCAACGCCCATTTCTGACGTGCCAAGTTCAATTAGGGTCACACCTGTTTGCATGACCGCCTCGCGAAACTGAGCGGGCACATAGTCTGTGATGAGCATATCAATGGAAGACAAGTGTGCGTAACCCGGCAGCCCAGCATCGCAAAATTTTTCGTGGTCCACCAAAAGAATGGATTCCGTCGCGTTGCCCAATACAACTTTCTTCACCCCGAGCGTAAATGGACTCACGTTGTAGAGTCCAGTTCTTACATCTACACGGGCAGAAGAAAAAATATACTTGGAAGGCTTGTATTTCTGAAAGTATTCCTCGGTTTCAGTGCCGAAAACGGCTGCCATCTCTGGAACGTACAGTCCCGGCGCCAAGTGTATACTAAGTCCACGCCGGGCCATCGGTTGGAGAAGCGCAAGCGAATTCGTGTACATCAGCGCACCTTGTGGTAAATACGGAACGAGTTGCGCCACAGTCGATCCTGAGTCCAGAATAACGATATCAGTGGCTTGAATCTCTGCGGCCGCCCGTTTTGCAATAATCCGCTTTGTCTCCAGGTTATGCTGTAAACGCAGTTCGAACTCGGGCCCATAATCGGAATCCATACCCGTGCGCAAGCTTCTACCGGCCTGATTCGGCTGGTAGTTAAGCTGCTCCGAGGCAGCCAATACGCGCCTGGCCATTTCTTCATCCACTGTACCGACGCCGTTTAGAACCCTCGAAACCGTTGCTGGTGAAGTGCCCGCAGCTTTTGCGACATCCTTTAGCGTTACCACCGACTTCACCTCCAGTTGTCAACCAGTTTTCTTGAAACCAGACTAATATTGAACATAGACGACGCGCCACTGCAGGAATTCCTCGAGACCATGTTTGCCGTCGTCGCCGCCGAGCCCTGATTTGCGCCATCCTGAGTGAAACGCTTGAATTGCTTCGTTGTTCTCCCTGTTAACATACGTCTCTCCAAATTTCAGCTCGTTCGCTGCCCTCATCATGACTTCAAGGCTCTTCGTGTAAATGGACGACGTTAGTCCATATGACGAGTCATTGGCCATGGATATGGCTTCTTCCAAGTGTCGAAACGGTATGATAGGCAAGACAGGACCAAAGATCTCCTTATGGGTAATCTCCATCTCCTGCTTACAGTTAAGTAGGACTGTGGGCTCGAAATAGTGGCCTTTCTGCGTTGGCGCACGTTTCCCGCCAATGGCCACTGTAGCGCCTTCCTGCACGGCGCGTTCTACAATTGTCTCGACTTTCGATAATTGTTCCCGGTTAATCAGGGGGCCCATGTCTACCTCCCCAGATAACGGATCTCCGTAGGTCGTGTTTGTCATAGCTTCTACCATTTTATCAGTAAACTCGGATAAGACTGCCTCATGAACGTAGATCCGCTCAGCGCAATTACAAACCTGGCCCGCGTTCCCGATGCGCGACAGGCGGATGCATCTGACCGCGAGATCAATGTCCGCATCGTCCATAACAATTGCCGGCGCCTTTCCTCCCAATTCTAACGACACCTTCGTAATATTGTCGGCGGCTGCCTTCATGATACTTGTTCCAGTCTCAACACTACCGGTAAACGTAATCAGTCCTATTTGAGGATTTGAGGCTAGTTCTGCCCCGACAGTGGCGCCATTCCCAGAAACAACATTAAACACGCCTTTTGGAAGGTTACACTCCGCGACGATCTTTGCAAACTCAAATGCGTTATTGGGCGTCTCTTCAGAAGGTTTAATGACGATCGTATTTCCCGTAATCAGCGCCGGCGCCATTTTTCGGGCTATCAGAAAGAATGGGAAGTTCCACGGGAGAATGCCCGCAACTACGCCTATGGGTTTCCGGAACAGAAAGATATTCTCATTGGGCCGGTCGCTCGGAATGATCTCCCCCTCGATGCGTCTCGCCCATCCTGCCATATACTCTAAGTAATCCGCCGTGGAGGACACCTCCCCGAGCGCCATGGAGAGGATCTTGCCCTGCTCCTCCGAAATGACTTGCGCCAGATAATCCATATTGTCCCGAATTCGCGCGGCGATTTGGGTAAGATAATTGGCTCGCTGAATCGCGGGCAAACCAGCCCAGGAAGATTGTGCATCCGCTGCAGCTTGAATAGCCCGTCGTGTATCATCTATGGTAGCCTCCTGAACTAGCGAAACCACCTCCTCAGTCGCAGGATTTCTTACCTCCCGAATTACCCCGGCGCTGGACTGTACAAACTCTCCATTAATGAAAAGATCGTATTGCTTCAAAGTAATCCCCCCAGTCCTTATTAATCTGGCAAATGACAGTTCACACTCGTCGTTTGTCGGAAATCTTATTTAAGGCCACTGCGCCGATGATAATGGCGCCTTTGACTACTGTCTGCAACTCGGCGCCAGCACCCAACATAATCAAACCGACACTGACACTCCCGATAAATATGGAACCGATGATTGTGCCGACGATGGTTCCCCGACCTCCGAAGAGATTTGTGCCGCCCAATATTGTCGCAGCAATTGCGTCGAGTTCCATTCCATTCCCAACGCTGGGATCACCGGCCCCGAATCTCCCATCGAGGATCAGCCCACCGACTGCGCCAAATATCCCAAGTAGAATAAAGCAATACATCTTGATCCGATTCACCTGGATTCCGGAAAACCTCGCTGCGGTCTTGTTCCCGCCTGTCGCGTAGATCCAACGCCCGAACACGCTGCGATGAAGCAATACGAAACCTAAGACCACAATAATCAGTGTCCACCACACGGGAATAGGAATTCCCAACAGAGCGTTGTCACCAAAAATATTGCCAAACGATACACTGTCAACGGGCACAGGCATGGAACCAGTGATGATTTGTGCTAACCCGCCGAAAATTTCCATAGTGCCGAGTGTTACGAGAAACGACGGTACGCCGACGTAAGTAGTTACAAATCCATTCAAGGCGCCAATCAGAGCTCCAATGGCAAGTGACGCCAGAGAGGCCGGCAGCCAACCGACATGGCTTTGCATAAGAATCGCTGCCATCAAGCCTGTAAAACTGACCGTTGATCCAATGGATAAGTCAATCTCTGCGGTGATGATGACCAAGGTCATCCCGACTGCCACAATGGTCGTAACTGCCGTTTCACGCCCTATATCTGCAAATGTGGTTGCAGTGGCAAAGTTGGGGGCAAAAATCATAAAAAACCCAATAATAACCACAAATATAGCATAGATTAGTCCCTGAGAACCCAAAGAGCCGACACTGATCCGTCGTTGCTTACGATTCGAGTCTACATCTGGTATTGGCGATAGTCTTCTTAACACTGTAGCACCTCCCGAACAAAATCTTGCACGACTGGACTCTTGCTCTCACTGGACCATAGCATGTTGCATCGCCCGCCGTACGGAGATCTCGTCGATTTGAGTATCAATCTCTCTAATAATCGCGCCATCCGCCATCACTACGATTCGATGAGATACTTGAACGAGTTCTTTCAGGTCTGACGAAATGAACAAGATTGAAGTACCCTTCTGCGCAATATTGTCCATTATGGTCCAGATCTCTTGTTTTGTGGTTATATCTACCCCTGCAGTCGGATCATCCATGATCAGCAACTTGGGATCCTTACTCAACCATCGGCTGAGAATCACTTTCTGCTGGGTGCCTCCACTCAATTCCCCCGCCTTTTGAAACACATTCCGGCAAGCAATCTTTAGATCCGCTACTTTCTCCTCGGAATAGCGCAGCATGTTTCGTTTATTGACGAACGCCAGACCCTTTAGATTGCCTAAATACGAAAATCGATCCAACACTGTCATGGTAATGTTGTTTTCGATGGACAATTCCCCAAACAATCCTTGTTCTCGCCTCTGTTCGGGAATAAGGGCAACTCCTGCATCGATTGCCTGAGCAGGTGATTGAGGTTTATAAATCTCGCCTTTAAATCGAATATGGCCGCCAATAATCCTTTCAAGACCAAACAATGCGCGAGCCAACGTGGTTCGGCCACTTCCTACAAGCCCTGCAACACCCAAAATCTCTCCTTCATAAATGGTGAATGTTGCCTGGCGCAACTTGCCTGACGTGGATAGCTCGCGAACCTCCAAAGCAGGAATCCCGGAAGTCGATCTATGATGCTTTGCGATGCGTGAACCCGAAGTTGTCTCGGTTCCTGTAATCAGTTGAATGAGCAAATCCAAAGTCGCCCGATCTTTCTCGATCGTTCCCTGATTGATGCCATCCCGTAGCACAGTTATCCGATCGGCTACACGAAGGACCTCATCCATACGATGACTTATATAGATGATGCCTTTACCGTGAGCTCTAAGATCATTGATGATCGAAAAGAGCGTTTCTTCCTCTTCTACAGTCAACGACGCCGTAGGTTCATCAAGCACCAATATCTGTGCTTTCTTTGACAGAGCTTTTAAAATCTCCACCATCTGTTGCTGCGCATAACTCAGGTCGCCCACCTTCATTTGCGGTTTCAAAGGAAATCCGTATTCAGTGATCATCCCCTGGGCAGCACGATGGATGCGCTCTTTTCGCAACATTCCCCAACTGCGAGGCTCAATGCCGAGAAACAAGTTATCTGCCACCGTCAGTTCCGGCACAAGACTAAGGTCCTGGTAAACGATCGAGATTCCCTCCTGCATCGCCTCCGCAGGGGAAAACCTTTTACGGGGCACATCGTTAACTCTCACCTCACCGGCGTCCAGCGAGTACACTCCAGACAATATTTTCATCAACGTTGATTTTCCTGCGCCATTTTCTCCCAAAAGAGCGTGTACCTCACCACTAAGAAGAGCGAAATCAACTCCATTTAAAACGTTTGACTCGCCAAATTTTTTGGTTATTCCGCGCATCTCCAAAAGAACATTCCGATCCAAGACGATCTTCTCCCCCTCGGAACCCTGTCTGAGACTATACTATCTTTCCACTTGAACCATGGTGAATATCAACCTTGGTTCAAGTGGAATGCCACCTAATCACAGACCACCGTCATCTACTTTCCGGTAGCATAGCTTTCGAGGGTTTTGATCACGTCTTGTGGTACCGCTGTGTGCATGACTGCTTTGTAGGCGGGGATCAGATCTGCCCTTGTAACAGGCAGCGTTGGCACCTCAATGTAAAATGGCACCTTCAGCCCCAGCAAAGAGTAGGCTGCTGAGTTCGCTTCAGCGACGCCCTGATCGTAGGGTCTCTGTGCTCCGATGGCCGTGATTGATCCATTGGCGATGTCCAGAGACGAAATGGGCCCGAGATCATTGGTGGTAATGACGAGATGCCTGCCCAATGCTTTCTCCGCCGCCACCGCGCCTTCCGCAGGGGTATTCCAGGCCAGCCACATGCCCTTCATGTTCGGGTGCGACTGCATCATATCAAGAGCAATGTTGTAAGCCTGCTGTCCCGGATTAGTAAAGGTTCCTGTTACTACGTTCATATGAGGATAATGCTTTAGCTTGGCCATGGCTGCTTGAAAACGAACCAAAACCGACCAGTAGTATGTGCCGAGAGTCATGACACCTACTTGCGCCTTGGGGCCGACCTGGTTAACAAGCTGGTTGACAGCGAACACAGTATTGCCGCCATTGTTGGACGCTACGACATTAACGTAATCCTTGCCAGGGGTCATGTTGGGTGGCACGTTATCCATAAAAACCAATTTAATGCCGGCCGCAGCTACCTTCTTATAGGCATTCACTTCGGTCGGAGCGTCCACCGGGATGGAGAAGATCACTGACGGGTGTCGCGCGATCATTGTCTCGAGGTCGTTGATCTGCGTGGCCGGATCAAAGTTTGCATCAGTCACGGCAATGACCTTTATGCCAAATTTATTCAATGTATTGGTAATGCCGGCAATCTGCAAACGCGGCCAGGCGGCGCTCATGGTGTGCATGACAATCCCCGCCGTGAAGTGGCCTGCTTTGAGTTTTGCTATCTGGCTAGAAGAAAAGTGGAAGTAGTATGAAGAAACCGGCGGAACTCCCTTCGGAAATCCAGGAACTGGTTCGCCCATTCCGAGTTTACCAGAATTGCTCATTTCCTGTGCAACAAAGGCGGGGATTTTTCCTGCCAATTCTTGCTTAATTAGCGCCTTTGATATCTGTGTAAGTGGCGGATTCGCGGAAGTACTCGCAAAGGTCATCCCGGCACTGCCCAGAACGACTGCGGCACTAAGCAGCGCCGACATTACCAGCTTTTTTTTCATTCTATGTTCCCCCTTAAACATCCTCTTGACCTGTGTTATCGCTTACAAGAGACAACAACTACTGGAGAAAACGTTTGCTGAACCTCGAAGAATCAATCTTGCATTTTTGGCAATTATCCCTGTTCGCAACCTGTAGAAGTTTAGATCACACCAGGCTGAACAACGCTTCTCAAGCACTTCAATCGAGGTGATCACACAGACCTCGGGCCCTCCCTTCCGTGAATTCGTTTTCTTGAGAACGATTACTATATTATATGTACCACGATCCTGATTGGGTGTCAATAGCGGATTGAACGATTGAACATTGAACGCTGCACTCTTGACAGCGATGAATATCCAGATTATTATACATATGCTACTAGGCATAGAAATCTAGGGTTCTCTCGGGAGGTGATTCGATGGATGCACTCATGCCCTCCCTCCCGACTTTGCTCGTCTTGCGCTCACTTGAGGAAGGTCCGCTCCACGGATACCGGATCGCGCGCTGGATCGAGCGACAGTCGACGGGAACACTTACCATGAAGGAAGGAACACTCTACCCGCTCCTGCATCAACTGGAACGCAAGGGCCTGATACTGGGCGAGTGGCAAAAGGCGGAATCAGAGCGGCCCGCCCGCGTCTATGCCCTGACGGAAGCGGGGCGGGGACACCTGATGAAGGAGCGGGAAGAGTGGGACGCGCGAGCGCACGTTGTGCAGCGCGTGCTATTTGGAGAGGAGACGGCGCATGGACTGGTATGAGTTTCTCGAAGGAGCAACCGAGCAGATCCAGAACAATCGGGAGGCTGCGGCCGTTCGGCGGGAATTGTTCACGCATCTCTCTTTTCTGGCCGAAGACCTTGTGGCAGGTGGAATGACACCTGAGGAAGCCCGACTCGAAGCCTTGGCGCGCATGGGAGATCCGGGGCGCCTGCGCGATGCGTTTTCCCCACCACCTGCGCCAGCGACTCATGTGTCCGCACTGCAAAAGAAAATCTCCGTACTCGATCGCCACCCCGTGGTTTTGGTGCGGTGGGTTTTTCGACTGCTCAGCCTCGCGGCATTGACGATGTCTCTTCTGTATATCGGCCACAGTGGATCTGCTCCGTCGATCATGGCCCCCGATATTGTGTCACTGATGCCGGGTCTCGCACTGCTCTGGTGGGCGCAACGGTACACTCCCCGACTTGCCGGTTACAGTGCGCCGTCTTGGGCGGGCGCGTGGACGCATAACAGGATGCTATGGTGGATCGGCGCGGTCTGCGGTGCGCTGGCGGGGATGGAACCGCTGCTGGCGAACGCTCTCCCGGGCCTTTTCTCCCTGCTGTATCTGCTCGCCATACCTGGAACCACGATCCCCAATCTCGCGTTAGTCTTCGCGGTCGGTTGGACACTTCGACACCACCGCCTACAGGGAAGACCATGGAATCCGTTTGCGAGTTCAGGAATCCTGTTAGGTTCCTTTACACTCGTCGGTTACCTGACCGTGGCGCTAAGTAATAGATTCATGCAGCAGGGATCCGCCAACATCTATTCCTTGTACTTCAGCCACGGTTTCGTTTATATCTTCACGACTTCGCTGTTCATGCTTGCCGCGCAGGTTCTGTTGCTCACCTCGCTGGCAACCGAGTACGGACTTCCCGGCGAACCGGAGTTCCAGTCAGAGACTGCCTCGACTCCCGAGTGGTCGTGGCCCGTCTTAGGCAGCCAGCCATGGCTGACTTGGCTCACAAAGCGTTGGCGATTGCTCGGTTGCGGCATTATCATCGGCATGTGGTCACGGCTTTTGGATGACGGCAACTATGGCAGCTTTGTCACCTTGGCTGTCGTCATAGGTTTCGTCTGCGCGCTGGCAGCAGGATTATACGGAGTGGGAAAGCCGCTCTGGGAGAGGCACAAAGGAATGCGGGGTCACAACGCAGCCAGCGTGGCCGCATCTCTATGGATAGGCTTTGTCATAGGCGCTGTCGTGCTCGCAGCAGAGTCGCCCACGAACGGGCTCCATCTCTTCACTCGCGAGGCGTTCGCCTTTGGCGTGTTCATCTTCTTGTTGTGCGCAGTTGCATTTTCGGGGGTTGCACTCTGGCGGCGATACAGTCAGCCCGCGCAGTCCAGTTCGGAGTAATAAGTCCACTTTCTGTTTACTGTTTCGCACGCAAGACAAAATCTCGAAATAGAGGATGGTACAACTCGTACGTTCCGCGTTCTAAACGGGCAATCAAATTCTTTTTCAAAAGCGTATTCAATCTTCCTGTGTTGATCGCGCCCTTGTTTTCCCAAACAGGTTCCTGTGCCATAGCTGTTAAGGAATCTCGTTCGCTAACCGTCGCATGTTCCCAATCGAACTCAAACTTTTCTCGTTCCAGATGATCACGCAACTCATTCCAGGTACGCACCGCGTATTCCCGGTCGATCACTTTCAATTCATGGAACGTGGCGCTTTCGTACCAGTCCTGCAAAACGAAAGAGACAAAATAGGGATGCCCCTCCGTGATCTCCATGAGCCAATCCACGGCAGCGTCCTGCACGGTAAAACCGGCATGCGTGTATTGAATCGGCTCCGATACCACAGCACGAAGATCATCGCGTGTAAACGCCTTAAGGGACCAATGCTCAAAAAAACGACTCGTGGATTCCGCCACTTCCCGCATGGTTTTGATCAACGTTTCTTGCCCAGTAATCACCAAACCGAATCGCGAGCCCGCCAAATGAAGGTCTTGGAAGACCGCGCGAAAAACCAACATGGCGTTGGGATCCAGATCAAACAAAGCGTGTGCGTCGTCAAGCACGATCATGACACTGATATTCGCTTCCCTCAGAAAGCCATTCCACAGCTTGCCGAGATGACGTTCCAACAAATCAGCCACGCTCGCCGCCTGCATTTGCGATTTTTCCTGTCGAGAAGCCGTGAAAAAGGGGGTTCGGATTTCAAGGTGCCAGGCATTCAGCTCATCCAAAATGGGTTTTTTCCACTTGCCCTGAGCGGCCACGGTTTCCACAATGCTTGACACCATGCGCTGCGCCAGATTGTACAGCGAACCATAACCGGTCGTGCAACTGATGTAGACGGGAACCACTGGCGCCTTCTGTCTTTCGCAAATCACTTTCAGATAATGGGCCAAACTGGTTTTGCCAATCCCCCAGGGACCGATGATCGCCACATTGCGCACACCCGCGCTGCCCTTATCGTAACTGGGCAGGATCAGTCGCTCAAACCGTTCGATGTATTCCTTTCGATTCGCAAAAAAACGTGCATCTGCCGGCAAATTCGGGTTAAATGGATTATACATAATCCATCCTTCTTCGATTTTTTGTATCTATTATACCCCGTTCGCCGACGAATGACACTCCTTTTTCGAGTGTGGTTGTAAAATACTTTCACCGAGCGTGCCTTCGCCCGTTTGACGCGCAGGCCGGTCTCTTGGTACATCAGCAGGGTCGCGTGGGCTTCGGGAACGGTATCGAAGTAACCGATATGCACTCGCTTACCTTTGCTCCACGGTCGTGCCACCTATGCCTTGCGTCGGCATCCCAATGCACTCCCGCTGCGGCACCTCGATATGAAGTGTCTTACCGATCTTGTCGTACAACTCGCTCATCATTTCGCCCCATATCGTAACCCCCGTAAAGCGTAAATGCACATCACATACTAAGCGAGTTCAATGTCCTCGAATGGTACATACCTGTCCTTTTCGATTTCCTGAAAGGCACGAATGAAATCAACTGAGAAAGTAGGGAATGGAGAGAGCGCGGTCAACGCAGATGCCTTCATTTCAAAGATTTCTTCTGAACTCATTCCCCAATGGGTTTGTCCTAATGTTAGATGAGGGATGAATCGGCCCATTTCCGTATACTGTTTCATGATTTCTGGTGGTGGCAAAACAGCTTCAACAAGTCGCTCATGAAAGTCACGAATTTCAAGGGAGTGTACACTTAAATAGGCGACAGCGTCGCCAAAAGTCTCAACACTGCAAATGGACAGTGTGAATCTTGGAAATGACGCACATGTGCGTTTAATTTCCTTCAGCCAGTGCAAATCGGACCCTAATCCACTTTGAGCCTTCACGGTAATGTGAGGTTCGACGACTTCCCATGTATGATTGCTTTGCCACCTCTTCTGAAACTCGACAATCTTCTCTTTGTAATCATTTGGTGGTACGATTCCGATAAAGAACTGCATCGTCATACCCTCCGTTTATGTTGAATGCGCCGCACAGAAATCAAGGAGAGGATGCGATACCCTCCCCTTCTTGAGCAAATGACATTTACGGTTTGCTTGCCACCATCATAACTTCGATGTCGTCAACGGTAAGTGGCTTGCGCTCAAATTTCCCCCTCCACGCAACCGTACTCCACAATGTCGATCAGATCATTTGAGACTCCTTGTCGAACGAACACCCTTCTCGTCGTTCATGCGCCAACCCAACATCTGATCATCTGCCCAAACCAGTATTAAATCTGACGATATCGATATACTGTAAAGTATACACCATTGATGTTCTGTCAACCACAATGTACAATGGGGGTGTGGAGGGATTGAAAATGACAACGGAAATTCTTACGAAGACAGAGTACCAAATCAACAAAGCCTTTGAATCACACGACATTCCTCTGTTAGAAAAGGAAACTCTCTTTGTCCTGAACAACCTTGCCATCAACTTGTCTGATGTATACTCTCGTGTTTTCAACTACGTAAAACCCATGAGAGTGAAACTGAGAACAGAGCCGCAGTTCCTCTTTAGCGACAAATATCTGTCTTCGCTAAAGAAGGTATTGAGTTTTTCGGAGAGAATCTTCTCTGAACGGATTGAGCCAGTTGAGCTAAAACTAACTTTCGACTCTTGGTTTTATGAAATCACCAACCAAGGTTCTTTGGTATACGACTACAACCCAGATATTTTGGTCAATATTTCTGATGCCGCCGACCAACTCGGTGTATCCAGAACGATGATGTACAAGTACATGGATCGTGGTCTGGAAGTGGTCGGCGAAAAGGGAAGCCAAAAGATACCTCGATTTATTCTGGATGCTTGGAAAAATCCCGCATACGCTCTTCAGATGCAATGGATTTACCAGGTCAAAAGAGAGCGCAATCAGACTATTGAACAGAAAATTGAATCAATCAACAGACAGATCGATGAATTTGAACGAGAATATAGAGGGACATTTCATCATCTGTTTGGACGCTTAAGTTCTGAGGACATTGATGGAATGTCAGAGGCGGTGGATATTCAGGACTGGAAAGTGCTTGAAGAAGAAAAGCAACGGCTGCTTGAACGATTAAACGGGTGACGGTCGAATTCATGGTCACATCATACAAATATACCAATTTAATCTTAAAGTACAGTTCTTGGATTGCATCGCCACCACTTCTGAATTTAGGCGTCGATCCGTACACAAATGAGACGAAGGTGGTGCTAAACATCGAATTCACTCCGCACCCGACATTGGGTGTTACCAAGTTTCGCATTCGCGAATGGTATGACTCAAATGACGACTTGGTACAATACCGGTACTGCTGGGAAATGAACAGCAAGCCCACGGGGAACATCAGTGCTTGGGAGAACGAACACAATCACGGTCTTTCAACAGATCCACATCACCGTCACCATGTTTTGTATGATAGAAAACCTGTAGAAGCAAATCATGATATCCGAACCTTGGAACAAGCTTTCGAGTTTGTGATAAGCTACCTGTCCACTGGTAATGATTACCCATAAGAAACCTACTCACCCCCGTTTCCCAGGGGTATTTTTGTTTCGAAGTGATCCCTCAACTGCTCCGCCGCCTCGCCCCGAATTCCCGCTTTCCTGGCGATCCTCCACCACGTAAGTCCAGATCCTCTTTTGTAAAAATCCGACTCTGAGTCTCGCCGCCTTTCGCTCTAGCGTAATAAAAAGGACGGGCGAATTCAGGCTTTTGACCCGAATTCACCCGTACTGAAGGGAACAACCATTTTTTTGCTCACAGAAGGACCATTTTGTGGAGGGAAGGAGGTGGTTTTGCGAATATGAATAGCGCCCCCCGACCCCAACCCAGCTACTCCACGGTCACGCTCTTGGCTAGGTTGCGCGGCTTGTCAACGTCGTTGCCCCTGGCCACAGATGCATAATACGCGAGCAACTGCAAAGGAGCGACGAGCATCACCGGCGCCAAGAAAGGCAGCGTGCGCGGCACGTAAAGTACACGATCCGCCGTCTTGTGAATTTCGCCGTCACCCGCCCACGCGAGTGCGAGCACGTGTGCGCCGCGCGCCTTGACTTCCTTGATGTTGCTGAGCGACTTTTCGTATAGCGCGTCCTGAGTGACAAGGGCGATCACGGGCACGTCTTCGACGATGAGCGCAAGGGTTCCATGTTTTAGTTCGCCCGCCGGGTATGCTTCGGCGTGGATATAGGAAATCTCCTTGTACTTGAGCGCGCCTTCCAACGCCACGAAATAATCGATGCCCCGGCCGAGAAAGAACGCGTCATTCCATACGGAAAAATCTCGCGCGATGTCGTTGATGCGCGGCGCGGTGTCCAGCACTTCTTCGATTTTCTCTGGCAGACTGCGCAGTTCTGCGACGAGCTTCGCCAAGTCGTCACCTGAGACCGTTTGCCGCGCCTGTCCGAGGTAGGCGGCAAACAGATACAGGGCGATCAGTTGCGTCGTGTACGCCTTCGTGGACGCCACTGAAATCTCCGGTCCCGCCCACGTGATCATCACGTCGTCGGCCTCGCGCGCCACGGAACTTCCCACCACATTGGTGATCGCAAATACGCGGTTGCCACGCTCTTTTGCGCTTCGCAACGCGGCCAGCGTATCCGCCGTTTCTCCCGACTGGGAGATCACCATGATCAATGTATCCTTCGAGAGAATGGGATCGCGGTAGCGGTATTCGGAGGCAATTTCCACGTCCACAGGAATCCGCGCGAGCGTCTCAATCGCGGCCTTGCCCACCAACCCCGCATGATACGACGTGCCGCACGCCACGATGTGGATGCGATCGATGCGAGCGACAAAATCCGCCGACCATGACAGTTCGGGTAACGTCACACCGGCGCCACTCTCAGCAATCCGCCCGCTCAGAGTGTCTCGCACGGCCTTCGGTTGCTCGAAAATCTCCTTCTGCATGTAGTGGTCGTAACCGCCCTTTTCGGCCGCCTGAGCATCCCATGTCACCTCAAACGGCACGGCTTCCACCGCGCGGCCGTCCAGATCGTGGCAGGACACCCCCTCAGCAGTGAGAACCGCCATTTCTCCCTCGTTCAAAATGTAAACCTGCCGCGTGTAGTCCAGAAGCGCCGGGATGTCCGAGGCGAGAAACGCCTCTCCCTGCCCATACCCAATCACCAGCGGCGAATGTTTGCGCACCGCTATGATTTTCTCTGGATCGCCCTTGGCGACCACGGCAAGCGCAAAGGCCCCGCGAATATGTCTTAGAGCGGCAATCACCGTCGTAAACAGATCGCCGCTCCAGTTCTCCTCCAGAAGATGCGCAACCACTTCCGTGTCGGTCTCCGACGAGAAATGATGGCCGCGCGCCGTCAGGTCCTCGCGCAGTTGCAGGTAATTCTCGATAATGCCGTTATGCACGACCGCAAACTCGCCCGCGCAGTCCGCATGCGGGTGGGCATTGTCATCCGATGGCTTGCCGTGAGTAGCCCATCGCGTATGGCCGACGCCGATCGTTCCCGCAATCGGATGTGCCTGTAGACGCGCAACCAAAACGGCCAGGCGTCCCACTGATTTCTCCACGCACACTTCGCCACTCGTGTGAATGGCCACTCCCGCCGAATCGTATCCCCGGTATTCCAGTTTTGAAAGCCCTGACAACAGCACCTCCTGTGCCTGACGCGGTCCGATATATCCAACAATGCCGCACATGTCCATTCCCCCGATTGGCGTGCGCCAAAACAAGTTCCCCTGTTGCCTTCGGAGACAACAATGAAGAGAACGTGCTCCTGCGCCACGTCGCATATTTGATCCAGAACGTCCATGTCCTCTCCGTCCATGGCAGATCGACTTTGCGCAGATTTGAAAAATGCGCCCACTATCTCGCGTATCGCTCATTTTCACCGTGCCGTATCTCGTGTGTACAGTTCTCTGTTCAGCTTGTTGCTGTTGCGTCTGTTTCTCCAATGTCCTGGATGGCCCTTGTCCTGCAGGTCGCCCCACAGTTTTGCGGCGTTCCATATCGATGCGGATCCACACCGGGAGGCACCCGCCGAATGATTCGCTAACCTCCCCCGCGTCAACTGCCTGATCTGTTTCCAGACAGTCCTGGCGCTTTCACCGTGCAGTGTTGAGAACTCCTGGCGTTGTCTTGTCTGCCAGAATGCAACCACCTCCGTCTTCTCCGCTGTATACGTTGTGGCAGGAATCGGCGTCGGTCCAGGACCCAAATCGTCGCCTCTGCGCAGCGCACGCCCAAAAATCGCAAACCTGGCTGCCACCACCTCCCCTCAGGTTACCGCCGCCAAATGTCAGTCACGCGTCACGCGTTCGCCGTCACCCGCGTCATGCGTTCCCCGTCCCCGGGTTACGCGGACATGCGCCGCTTTCAGTCTGCATGCGCACGCCCAACTTCAGTATCAACAGGTGGCCTGTCGCTCCGCCCCCAACTCCTGGCGCACGACAGCCACGATGTCCTCCGCGTAACGGCGCACATCCTCTTCAACGGCGCCTTCCACCATGACCCTTACGATGGATTCCGTTCCCGATTCGCGCACGAGTACCCGACCTTCGTCTGCCAATTTCTCTTCCACTGCTTTAATGGCTTGACCGATAGCCTCATTGCGCAGCCAGGCCGTCTTGTCTTTGACGCGCACATTGATCAACACCTGAGGGTATGAACGCATCACGTCAGCCAGTTCGCTGAGCTTTTTACCGGAACCGGCCACGACGTCGAGTAACTGCAGGGCCGTCAGGATGCCGTCTCCTGTCGTGTTGTACTGAAGAAATATGACATGGCCCGACTGTTCTCCCCCGAGCACGTAACCGCCGTCGCGCATCGCTTCCATGACGTACCGGTCGCCTACGGCCGTACGCACCAGTTCCAGTTCCAGTTCGCGAGCCGCCTTGACAAATCCGTAGTTGCTCATGACGGTCGTCACGACCGTCTGGCCGAAAAGAGTGCCGCGCCGTGTCATATCCTTGGCGCAAATCAGCATGACGCGGTCACCGTCAACGATGTTCCCCCGTTCATCCACCGCGATCAGTCGATCGGCGTCTCCATCAAATGCGAGACCCACATCAGCGCCGCATTCGCGCACGCGCTGCGCGATGTGAGCAGGATGGGTCGAGCCGCAGGTTACATTGATATTCGTGCCATCGGGCTCTGCGGCGAACAGCTGCACGTCAGCGCCCAAATCAGCAAGGACGCGGGCCGCCAACTCATACGCCGCGCCATGAGCCGCGTCGACCGCGACCTTTAATCCAGCGAGTGAGTGGCGAACCGTATCATGCAAAAAAGCGGCGTACTCGGCGATCCCCTGCGTTTTTTCGACAACTCTGCCGACGCCGCTGCCCATCGGGCGTTCGCACTCATCCAGTTGAGCCATCTGCGCCTCAATCTCGTCTTCCACCGCGTCGAACAGCTTGAATCCATCCGCGCCGAAAAATTTGATGCCATTGTCCTCCATGGGATTGTGAGAAGCGGATATCATCACACCGGCCGCCGCGCCCGAAATACGAGTCACATAGGCTACCCCCGGCGTCGGAATCACCCCGAGCGGACAAACGTTAACGCCGGCTGTCATGACACCTGCCATCAGAGCCGCCTCGAGCAGATCACCGGAATACCTGGTGTCCTTGCCGATCACGAAAAATGGCGCCTCCGTTCCCCTCGCGCCCAAAACGCACGCCGCAGCATAGCCCAGCCGAAAAGCCAATTCGGGCGTCAGTTCGCGGTTGGCGATACCGCGCACTCCATCCGTTCCAAACAAACGAGCCACGCCTTTGTCTCCTTTAATCGCAATGCGAACGTAATGGTTTTTGCCAGCAAAGTCCGTCACTAAGTATTCTTTGCCATTGTCGCATAGCAAAGAAAGTCTCGCAAGAGATCGCAATCTGGGAATTAGTGTCCGCTCTGGTTGCCCTTATTTCCCACTCTTGACGATCACAAATGACCGCGCAATGCTGTGCAGGTTCACAAACTGAGGCAGTGACACAGAAACAGCCAGTTTTGCCTTGCCGCCCAACTTCATTCCGCTCACATTGACATACCCCACCAGATCGGACGGCTGCAGCGCAGACAGCTGCTGCGCCGGGCCCGTCACAGTCACGGCGGTGCTTGTCGCGCTCACAGTGTACGTCACACCCGCTTTTTTCCCGACGAGCACAATGGGCACATCTTCAACGGTAATCATATCGCGGGGCGCCAGGGTCACTGTCACCTGAGCCTCCGGCGTTGACAGATGCGCTCCAGGGAAGGGGCTGGGAATGGGAACCTGCACTGTTTGCGTGCCGCTCCACTTACTGACGTTGATCGGCGGCAACACGATGTTGGCGAGGCCGTCCACAACCCGGCTGGCTCCCTGCACCAGGATATGCGCGGGTTGAATAGAAATTGCCGATACCACGCGGAGTCCCGCGGGTGTTCCAACCGTCGTTGCAACCAGTCTGACACGGTGAATGGGGTTCCGAATAGGTATCGTCACCGTGATGGTCGCGGGCGTGCACGTGACTTCGGGAATGACCCTGCCATCCTTGCCAATAGGGAGCACCGGCACAATCCGTGTGACACTTTGCCCACTCCCGGCAATGTCCACCCGCGCTGTGACGCCTGTAACCTGACGGACCATAGTGTCCGGTCCGCTGACAAGGACTCGCGCCACCGAAGAGATGGGCCTGTCCACAGTAAGGCCCGATCTCGCCGCGCCCACGACCTGAATCTCGGGTTTCACCGAGACACCGACCTTGGCTTGCAGATCTATCACCGCAGCGTTCGGTTGCGGCGCATAGTTGACGGAACTCGTCGGAACGTTCTCCACGATCACCGGCACCTGATGAATGCCCGTTCTGACGGACAGGGCGTTGGCGACGGCTCGAATGCCTGACGATTCCGCCTGTACCGTCGCAACATCGAGGATGCTGCCTGTAATGCTGATATTGACCCGAGCCGGACTCTGCGTGACGGCCACCATGTTGGGTGAAGTCACGACTTCAAGCGGTACGTTGTGAAGCACCTGCGTGGTATTGGCGAGTCCACTGCTCACCTGTCCATTGGGAGACGAGTTTACGATAATCCACAAAGCAACACCCATCACAAGGGAGATCAGTCGCACGAAGTTATTGTTTTGCAACCAGTTCCCGCGCTTTTTCATGAAGTGCCCGCCTTCCGGCCAAACAGGCGAAATCCCCCGTTATGTTGGGGGCTGAGGCCTCTCGTCAACTTCTCAGTCAGGGCTCTCTCGTCCAGATCCCTGATTAATTCTCCCCCTTCGGCAACGGAAATCTTTCCAGTTTCCTCTGACACCACAACAACCAGGGCGTCAGACTGTTCCGTTATGCCGACAGCAGCTCGATGACGCGTTCCCAACTCTTTGGCAATGTCCGACCTTTCACTCAGCGGCAGATAGCAAGAAGCGGCAATGACGCGGTCTGCACGCACGATCATCGCTCCGTCGTGCAGAGGCGTGTTGGGGATAAAACTGTTGATCAGCAGCTCCGCGCTCAAAAGACCGCCAATGGCGATCCCCGTCTCCACATATTCGTTCAGACCCGTTTCCCGCTCAAGCACAACCAGAGCCCCGATGCGGTTTTTTGAGAATACCTGCGCGGCCGTCACCAGTTCGTGGATGGTATGCGCCAGGTCCCCGGTTCCCTGCCAACGCATGTTGATGTTAAATAAACTGGAACGCCCCAACTGTTCGAGCGCCCTGCGCAACTCAGGCTGAAATACAACCGGAATCGCCAGCAAGCCGATCTCCAGCACCCGGTTGAGCAGCCAGTTGAGCGCCTCCAAGTGCAACACGCCGCTCAAGCCAGTGGCGATGAGCAGGAAGATGACGCCCTTTAGCAACTGAACAGCCCGCGTTCCTCGAATGAGCAGGATCACGCGGTAAAATACATACGATACGATGGCGATATCCAGCACATCGAAGATTGTGAACTTATGCAATAGCAGCGATATGACCTGGTTCATAAAATCCACCTAGCTGTGAAGACAAGATTACATCATGCGCATACCCGACGCATACATACTTAATTCTTCATGAAGAGAGCGTTTTCCTGTGACGCCTGCCGCTATCCCGAAAAATCGCCGCAGGCGCATTTTTCTTCCCGGTTTTTGGTGCTGCCGACCGGATTCATATGCTGTGCCCCTGCTCAGACACGGCTGCGCCGAACTCGCGACGGGCACAGCATATGAATCCTCACGAGCGGGCTTTTCATTCCACTGATGGCGGCGCGCAAGCGCCATGACGATCTATACTGAAAAATACGGTCGTCTCTGCTGCGCCCCTGCTCAGACAGGAAAGTCTGTCCGTAAAAAAGGACGCGCGCTGCGTATCGCGCGCGCCCCAACCCGCTATTGCCTACCCGTTGCACCCGCTGTATCTACGGCAGTTGCGGTCTGGCGCGCAGAGGACGTTTTTGCGTTGTATCCCGCACAGCCAGCAAAATTCGTTCTTTGAGATCCGCTGGCGCGGCATATCGCTTGAGTGTTCGCAAGCGATCCTCGACTTCCTGCAAATCGAGCATGTGGCGCTCACAATGCATGCATGAGGCTGTGTGCCGTCGAGCATTTTGCACGTGCAAGTGATCGTCCCCGTCCAAGTGAAAGTGCATACTGGTACGCGCTTCGTCGCAGGTCATGACTGTCTCCCCTTTCGCGGCGAATCACAAGTGCGATACGCCGCCCTAGCTCACGGGCAACCGCATAAGCAGTTGCTTCATTGCCTCTCGCCCTCGGTGAATACGTGTCTTGATCGTAGTAATCGGCAGATGGACAATGTCGCTGATCTCCTGCAATGACAGCTCCTGAATATAGCGCAGAATCAACACCGTCTGATACGTAGGCGGAAGATCAGCGAGTGCCCGTTGCACCTCATTGCAGGTCTCCATGCGCAACAGTTCCTCTTCCGGAGTCGGCGAGAATCCTGGCAAACGGTCATACCAGTCGGTTCCTTCCGCGTCCCCATCGTCACGATCCGCATCGAGAGAACTCTCCAGCTTTCTCTTGCGCAACCGATCGATGCAGACATTCGTGGCAATCCGGTAGACCCAGGTGGTAAACTTAAATCGGCCATCGTAGCGCGGCAGATTCGTATAAACTCGGAGCAGCGTTTCCTGAACCGCGTCTTCCGCCTCTGGACCGTTGCACAAAAATCGGAACGCCAGAGAATACAGTTGATCCGCGCAGGATTCAACGACCACCGAAAATGCTGCTATGTCGCCCGTTTGGGCCAGTTCTAATGTTTGTTGGTCCACACGTTCCATGCCAAGCCCCCAGGCATCATCTGCACCAAGACACCTTCATCGGATTCCATTATACACCTGTTCGGCCGCCTTGTCTCGTGTCCATTTCCTGC
>JAJZEE010000151.1 GCA_021805735.1 Bacillota bacterium | reverse complement strand
GACCTTCGTCAACCAGTCGCCAGCACGATGCAAAATGCAGTGAAGCAGGCGGACAGTCAATTGAGCGGCAACTAAACGGACAGTGCGGGGCCCCACCCATTGTTTCCGTGGGCGGGGCCCCTTCCATAACACGCATTAATGGATGGGGCGTTTCAGGAAAACTTGTTCGCTTTCTGCCTCCGACACAGTCAGGCCATGCCAGTAGAGGTCAATCAAATCGCCGACGATGCGGTCTGTGTCAGGAAACTGTATTCCGCCGTTGCGGTTGCGTACACCGCTGACTGACAGCAACGCCACGAAAGCGTGGGCAGCGAGAACGGAGTTGACAGGACGAATCTCCCCGGACGCGGCGGCTTCGGAAAAAGCCCTGGCCAAGGTTGAGATGAATTCATCTTCTGCTTTACGCATTGCGGCCAGTTGCTGCGCACTCAGGGTCGGTTCGGCTTCTCTCATAATGAGACCGAAATCCAGATGCTGCTGCTGCACTTTCAGACGAACTGTCGTGATACCCCTGAGGCGATCAAGAAGGGGCGCCTCCTGTTCAAGTATCCGTTCCGTTCGTCTCCTGATCGTATCCATCAATTGCAATACCGCGGCTGTAAAGAGGTCTGCCTTCGTTGGGAAGTAGTAATAAATTGTCGCTTTTGTCACACCGCACTGCTTGGCAACAGCAGCGATCGTTCCGGCCTCATATCCGACTTCCATAAATAGATTGGCTGCCACTTGCAGAATAGCATCCGATGTAGGAGTATCCTCCGAACTGACCCGAGGGCGTCCCGGAGGCCGCTGATGTGACCGCTGCATGATTCTTCGCCTCCCGTTCCGTTCATACGGATAAGTGTACCATACACAAGACCATGATAAAAAATCGTGAGCAAGAGGCCATCTTGCGCGTCCAGAACCTTCCTGTATACTGGTGATTATACCGAGTTTCACGGCATCTTCCGAGACCGCGTGAAAGGAAAACGGCCATGCCGATTATTGACGTAAACGCAGACCTTGGTGAAGCGTTCGGACGCTACAGGGTTGGTGACGACGATGCCTTGTTAGCCATCATCTCGTCAGCCAATATTGCCTGCGGGTTTCACGCTGGGGACCCGCACGTCATGGCTAGCACTGTGGGCCGCTGCGTCGAGATGGGAGTGCGTGTTGGCGCTCACCCCGGATTCCCTGATTTACAAGGATTCGGGAGACGGCGTCTCCCCATGTCCGCGCAAGAGATCAGAGATATCGTACTTTATCAGGTTGGGGCGCTGGCACTTCTCGCGGAGTCGGCTGGAGCGCCTCTTTGCCATGTCAAACTGCATGGCGCGTTGTACAATTGGGCAGCGTATGACGAAGAGATCGCCACTGCCGTTGTCGAAGCTTTGCGCGGATTGCGGCGAGACCTGATCCTGTACGCCCCTGCTGGCAGCCCCATGGTTCAGACGGCCGCCGCCGCGGGACAATCGGTCTGGCAGGAGATATTCGCGGATCGTAATTATGAGCCCGACGGCACGCTGACGGCGCGCACCCACCCGCTTGCGCTGCTGCGCGATCCCGTCGAAGTGGCAGAGAGACTGCGCCACTCTTTACAACGAGGCGCCATCCGGAGCAGAACAGGCGAGACATTGGCTGTTACGGTTGATACAATCTGTGTTCATGGAGATGAACCAACCGCTGTGGCAACGGCGAAAACGGTCAGAAACACCGTGTACTCGTGCGGCTACACGTTGGTCAGAGCTACAGACTAGCGGGCTGCCGTATGGTTGTTAAGGAGGGAACTGTACTGTGGCCCGTGTGCTGGTGACAGGTGGAACCGGTTTTATCGGCAGACATGTCATTCGCCAGTTATTGGATAGAGGAGATGCTGTGGTCGTAGCCTCCAGAGATCCCATAAAGGCAGAAAAGTTGTTTGACCGCGCAGTGACCGCTGTGGACCTGCACAGAACGGACGTATCGCGGTTGCGCCTTGCTGCAGTCGTCAACCTCGCTGGCGAATCGCTCAGTTCCGGACGCTGGACTCCGGATCGCAAACGGGCGATTTTGGAGAGCCGTCAAAGGGGAACGCGCGACATCGTAGAACTGCTCAAACAACTGAATCCCCGCCCTGAAGTATTGGTCAATGCATCGGCGATCGGGTTTTACGGCGCTAGTGACTCAAGCACATTCACAGAACAGACCGAACCTGAGAGACGCGATTTTCTGGCGGATGTGACTGCCATGTGGGAGCAGGAAGCGAATCATGCCGCAGAGTTCGGAACGCGGGTGGTCTGCGCGCGTTTTGGGGTGGTTCTTGGCGTCGATGGGGGCGCGCTTGGCAAGATGGCTCTGCCATACCGTTTTTACATTGGAGGGCCGGTCGGTTCAGGTCGCCAGTGGGTGTCCTGGGTTCATGTTGAGGACGCCGCGCGCATGATTCTCTGGAGCCTGGACCACACGAATATGGCGGGGCCGCTGAACGTCACTGCGCCAGCGCCTGTTCAGATGCAGGAGTTTGGCAAGACGCTTGCGCGGATTCTTCGTGTTCCGCACTTTTTGCCGATGCCGGCATTCGCCCTACGGGCGTTACTCGGAGAAATGGCCGATCTCGTCCTGACTGGGCAGCGTGTAGTTCCGGAAAAAGCTCTGGCCGCTGGTTTCTCGTTTCGCTACGGGGTGCTGTCCGCAGCGTTGCGCAATTTGCTGGACCGACACTGAGTTTTGCGAAACGGCGTGTAAATACGGATGACAACATGACAAATTGACAAATTGCCTGTTGCCAAATTGACCAGATTGGAGTAGTCTGAATGCGATGCCATGTAAGCGTTCGTGATAGTCATAAGTGAGGTTGCTATTTACAACGGAAGACTATCTGCGGTCACATTATGTGCAATCATTCACAATGTATTATGTGAAAAATGACTCAATGTGGGAGAGGAATGACGCATGCACATCGTTGTCTGTATCAAGCAGGTGCCAGACAGTCGTGAAATTCGCATAGATCCTGTGACGAACACACTTGTCAGGCAGGGCGTACCCGCTATCGTCAACTACTATGATTTACACGGCCTGGAAGAGGCCTTGCGTTTCAAGGATGAGATGGGCGCGCGTGTTACTGTTGTGTCGATGGGCCCCCCATCTGCGGAGAAAGCATTGCGACAGTGCATATCGATGGGCGCCGACGAAGCGGTGCTCGTCAGCGATCGCGGTTTTGCGGGCGCCGATACGCTCGCCACCTCGTATGTTGTCGCCATGACCGTCCAGAAGGTTGCAACGGAAATGGAACCCGTGGACGTAGTCTTTTGCGGCAAACAGACTCTTGACGGCGATACCGGTCAGGTCGGACCCGGCGTGGCCTGCCGACTCGACTACGAACAAATGACTTACGTAGAGAAAGTTGTGGAACTCAACGAGAAAGAACGAACGGTCACTGTGCATCGACATCTTGAAGACGGCGTGGAGGTTGTAAAAACGAAACTGCCGGTGTTGATCACCGTGCTCACGGAACTCAACAAACCCAGGCGCGCCAGTTTGCCTGGGGTGTTGCGCGCGGCCAAATACAAGCCAATCGTCTGGTCAACCAACGATTTTCCGGATCTTGACCGCTCGAAAATCGGTCTTAAGGGATCTCCCACCATCGTCTCCAAGACGTGGGTGCCAGAACCGCGCAAAGTGAATACGGAGATGATTGCGGCCGACGGTGTTGAAGCCTTGAGTGCGGCCCTGATCGACAAACTGTGGAACACAGACTTGCCAACCCGTTTGGGCTGGTCATAGGAGGAGTCCATATGGAAGCAGAGAAGGTCACTGGAGTTGACGATGCCGCCGGGCAATCTGCTGCGGGCGCAAAACCGCGCCGTGAGAAAATTGTTCTTGACACGCCTGATTTCTCGGATTACAGAGGCATCCTGATCGTTGTGGAACAGCGAGCCGGTTTGGCGAAAAAGGTGTCGTGGCAACTGCTTGGCGAAGGGCGCAAGCTTGCGCAGAAACTGGACACAGAACTGATGGCTCTTGTCATCGGCTCCGATGTCGGCGAGCTTGCGCAAGAAGCCATTTATCGCGGGGCGGACAAGGTCTACCTATGCGACTCAGAGGAACTTCGCGATTACCGAACCAGGCCATACAGCCAGATATGTCTGCATGCGATTGCAACAGTCAAACCCGAGATTGTGTTGATTGGGGCGACTTACTGGGGCCGCGATCTGGCGGGCGCGATTGCCACCCATTTGCCAACAGGGCTGACGGCTGATTGCACTCAGCTTGACGTGGATGAAAATCGTCTCTTGATGGCCAGTCGTCCCGCGTTTTCCGAGAAGATGCTGGCGACTATCTTGTGCAAACAGTATAAACCGCAAATGGCGACCGCCCGTTCCGGTGTCTTTTTGGCGCTGCCGAGGGATCCGTCGCGCTCCGGCGCAATTATCCCGATACCCGCGCAAATGTCGGCTGACGAGATCGCGACCGAAGTGCTTGCGTTCCTTGAACAAACGGAACGCGTCAATCTCGAAGACGCGGAGATTATCGTAGCGGGTGGACGAGGTCTTGGCGGGCCCGAACCGTTCGCGCTGCTTCAGGAACTCGCCGATGCGCTCGGCGGCGTGGTGGGCGCTTCACGTCCTGCGGTCGACGCCGGCTGGATCGAGCACGACCATCAGGTGGGGCAAACGGGATCGACGGTTCGTCCCAAACTATACTTTGCAATCGGTATCTCAGGCGCCGTGCAGCATGTGGTCGGCATGCAACATTCCGATGTGATTGTTGCCATCAATCGCGATCCGGATGCGCCGATCTTTAAAGTCGCCAATTTCGGAATCGTTGGGGATCTGTTCGCCATTGTGCCAGCTATCACTAAAGCTGTGAGAGAGCGCCGTCAACTTCCGTTTCAGTCCAAATCATCCGTAGTGGAAGCCGTCGCTAGCACATCGGGATAAGAAGCTGTTTTCAATATCGCTGGAAAGACCGTCAGGGGGAGTGAGCATGGCCAACGAGCGTTTTGACGCGATTGTTATAGGTGCGGGCCCGGCAGGCAGCGCTGCTGCATATACGATGGCTAAGGCCGGGTTGAACGTGGTGTTGATTGAACGCGGAGAATTTCCGGGCGCGAAGAACATTTTTGGCGGAGTCATTTATAGGAAACAACTTGAAGAGATCATTCCTGAATTCTGGAAGGAAGCGCCGCTCGAACGTCAGATCGTTGAGCAGAGGCTGTGGCTTCTAGGAGAACAGTCCGTTGTCACGTTCGGCCATCGCAACGAAGGGTTCAAAGAGCCTGCCAATTGCTGGACCGGACTTCGTGTCAAGTTTGATCAGTGGTTTGCGGGCAAGGCGGAACAGGCTGGTTCGCTCAACATTTACGAGACCGTGGTCACGGAGTTGCTGCGGGAGGGCAATAAAGTCGTAGGTGTGCGCACGGATCGCGAGGAAGGGGATCTGTACGCCAATGTGGTTGTGGTTGCAGACGGCGTTAACTCACTGCTCGGCAAGTCGCTTGGCGTGCATCGCGAATGGAAACCCGATGAGGTGTCGCTGGCTGTCAAGGAAGTCATTGCGATGCCAAAGGAGAAAATCCTCGACCGGTTCAACCTGGAGGACAATGAAGGGTTAACCATTGAATTTGTGGGGCAAACCAGTGGGATGGCGGGATTGGGATTCCTGTACACCAATCAGGACACGCTGTCTTTTGGTGTGGGCGTCATGGTTAGCGACCTGAAACGC
>JAJZEE010000150.1 GCA_021805735.1 Bacillota bacterium | reverse complement strand
GTCTTCTCCTCTTTGAGGAGTTCCAAAACTACCTGCGCTTTGAATGCTGCCGTGTAATGTTTTCTCATACGCCGATTATAGCTTACATGACCCCTTTCCGACTGTCCGGTTTCTTGGGTCCACTATACTGTTCATGATCTCTGGTTTTGTCATTTCCAGCGCCTCTTTCGTCGCTTCCAGGACAAATTCCATGTCCAGCGTCTGATCCAGCCGCCAGCTTACGACATAGCGGGAGTACCAGTCGATCACCGCCACTAAATACAGCCATCCACGCTTGAGCCGAATATAGGTGATGTCCACACCGAACACTTGATTCGGCCGATCGATGGTGAGATTCCGCAGCAGGTAGGGATACACCTTGTGCTGCTGGTTGCGCTTGCTCAAGTTCGGGCCTGGGCACACGCCTGCGATCCCCATCTCACGCATACGGCGGCTCACCCGCTTGCGGTCGATGATCCAACCTTCCCGCCGTAAAATGGCGGTGATGTAGCGACTTCCTGAGACGGGCCGTTCCGTATAGATCTCGTCAATCCGACGCCGCAGCTGAACTTCTTGTTCCGATGGCCCCACTGGCTTGTAGTACAGGCTTGTCCGATTGAGCGTGAGCAATTCTGCCTGTTGGGAGATCGGGAGCTCTGGCAGATCTGGATCTTGCGGTGGCTCCCAATCAATCATCATCACGCGGTCAGCTCTACTCCACGTCGATGCCGCTTTTTTTTTTGAGCCATTCGAGTTGGGTCGAGAGTTTCCCGATCTTCGAATAAAGCTCATTGACTTCCTGTTCATGCTGTTTTTTTAAGACCGTTGTGCTCTTTTTCTCCTCATCCTCAAATACGGAGGCGAGGTTCTCAAGTGCAGTCTTTTTCCATTTGTGGAGAACGGTAAAATGAATACCATACTCCGACGAGATCTGACTGACTGTCTTCTCCTCTTTGAGGAGTTCCAAAACTACCTGCGCTTTGAATGCTGCCGTGTAATGTTTTCTCATACGCCGATTATAGCTTACATGACCCCTTTCCGACTGTCCGGTTTCTTGGGTCCACTATAATGTTCGGTCAGCCCGGGGCCGTACAAGCCATCCTGGGCGCGTTTTGCGGCCTAGGCCTTGGCTTCGTCCACTGCGGGCGGTTCCCCTCGGAAAAACAGCAAGAGCGACCTCGTGTGCATCGGTTCCGAACCAACCGGGAGAACCCGGCTTGCCGTCAGGCTGCAACAGCACGCCGCTAAAATAGCGGTGGCGCATTCCGACCATTACGGTATCCCCGGGTTCGTCCGCGTCCGAGATCTGGTGCATGACCCAATCCAATTCCCGACGCGACCGATTCACGTTGCCTTCATCAAACATTAGGAAGCCCCCCTTGAGGTAAAATTAAGGTCCAAGCTACAGCGCTTGGACCTGTTTTCGAACAAAACGATTTTCTGCAGCCGAACCCAGACCCGTGCTGGCTTCGTGGCGGATTTCAGCATGAAAAAAATTGCCGTTTGACCCGTTACGGAGCACCCTAT
The DNA here is from genome assembly GCA_021805735.1 of Bacillota bacterium. GTDB lineage: Bacteria > Bacillota > Bacilli > Alicyclobacillales > SLC66 > JAKADD01. The sequence goes on along the minus strand of JAJZEE010000150.1, from coordinate 4,214 downwards.
CATAAGTAGGCCGAATGCGGACGATGCGCGACATATATCGTCGTCGACTGACGAGGTTCGAACTCACTGTCTGACGATTCCGGCGTCAGGGGATCACTGACGCAAAGATATCGGCGATCACCTGATGTCCTTTTGTATTGGGATGAATGGGGAACGTGATTCCGCCTATCCCTGGACGCCCGGCTATTCCGTTGCCATACCCGTCAATCAGGCTTGCCTGGTTGCCCGTGAACGCTTCATGAATGGGGGCCACAACTGCGCCGGCGGCTGCGGCCGCCGGTTCTATGACAAGGCGGTTGTAGGCCGCGATCGCGGTGACGGCAAGCGGTGTCGCGGGATAGGGATTGTAAATGGTTCCGACGGCCAGGGGCGCCCTGCTGATTCGGTTAATGTCGATAAGGGTTCTGCGAAACGCGGTTGCGCTTGCTGTTAGGGCCCGCTGCGTGGCGCGCGCGTTTCCGGAGAGAAGCGCTGGAAGGTCTTCGATGATATCGTCGCCCCCGATCAACACACAGATGGCATGGGAGTTTCGGAGTCCTTCGATCCAGGGTTCGTTGTATACGAAGGCGCTGGCGAGTTGGAATGACGTCATGCCTGCCTGACCAAAATTCAGATACGGCAAAGTCGCTTTATCCGCTTTGGCTGCCCTGGCTGCTTTGGTCGCTTCCAGCGATGCGAGGCGCGGAACAAAGCCAACACCGTTTCGCGCGCCGTACCCCGCTGCGATTGAATCGCCATACACTGTCAAGTGGCGCATGATACGCCCTCCTTTTACGCATGCACATTCCCTCCCTGTCACCCTATGCGAAAAGAGGGACGAAAGGCAGGGCAGGCGTGTATTCGGAGGAAGGCCGCGCAATTTAGGCTCCTGCCAGACACTGTCTAACGCTGTTTTCCGTATAGTATACCGTTACCTGCAGACACTGTCGGATTGCTGGGAGGAAACGACATGCCCAAGAACGTAAAAGGCTCACCCGGCCCAAAACGGGCGGCCAAACCGCGCCAGGCCGGCAACAGTGGTCCGGGCGCCGCCGTGAAGGCAACGCCTGAGCAGCCTGCACCCGCCGCCGCAAGCGGTTCGCTTGATACACTCAAGGAGAACATCAAGCGAATCGAGAAAGGGAATCTGTTTGATGCGTTAAAGAGAGTCAAAGACATGAAACCGGAACAGTGGAAGGATCCCAATGTCGTGCGAGAACTGACGCAAAACATTGCGCAGGACATTGGGGTGAATGTTGACCCCCGTAGAATTGACGCCTTTATGAACGCCTATACGGATGTGACGAAAAATGCAGGCGAAAAGGGGCCCACTGTGTCGGTCGAGGAAATCGCAAAAAAATACGGCGGCAACGCCGTGGACGAGAAGACCATCAAAGAGATCAAAAAGTTTGTCAAGTAGCAGTGAGTAACCTCGAACAGCGGTAAGCAACATCCAGTCATACCTCACAAACTTTGAGGTATGACTATTGGTTTGTCAAAACTGCGACTCGTGGGGCAGTGCTGACGCATGAGTTCGGGTTGGAGGGACCGGGTGGACCGTCACTCCTGTGCGCAGGATACAAAGAATGGGGTTTGTTGCTTCTGGGACGAGGCGCACCCTGTGTGGAGGACGGAACAAGCGTCCGGGTTGGACAGATGAGCACACCAATGGCAGGATCTCGAGCGAGATCCTGCGGCTGAAGCGCTTGGATTATCCATACCGTACCCATCATAGCGCCAGGCTCAACCGGAGGCGCTTCTTGGCACATAGCGCGCGTATTTCGCGTCGTTCCACCCATGGATTCATCCACGTTTCACGCAGGAAATGGATCGTGCCACGGTTCCCCAGCACGTTCACTTTCGACTGCAAGGCTTCCATTTGCAGTGTCAGGCCGTTGAGCAGATGGCCCAGATGCATCATCGTGTGCCAATTCTTCATCGCCGTCCAGTTCAGCGAAAACGCATGCTCGTACTGGTAGCCGCCGTGTTTTTCCATGAGGATGTATTCTTCAATATCCCACCGTCGCCGGGCGGCGCGGTTGCACCGATTTACCACATTGTTCGCCGTCAGCATCCGCGACGACACCCAGGCCCAGTGGCATTCCTTGTCTTCTCCGTTCTCCTGCCACGTCTCCGTACATCCCACAACGTGCAGTGGGATGCGCCGCCGAGATCCGGCGCTCTCCTTGAAGTCGTAGTCGATCTGGTTGACCCACCAGAACTCCTGCTGTCGATCCCCCCACACATGCCGGCGCGTTTGGTCTTTGTCCAGTTTCCGGAGACCTTCGACTTCCTCCCACACCGTCGGCAGACAGTTCCGGGGCAACACCAGCATGAAATCCAGCTTCAGTTGGCGGCACAGGGTCATGAATGGTCCATTGGGATACAATCCATCGCCCACCACCATCATTCGCATCTTCGGAAAGGTGGCGCGCAGGCGCTTCAGGAGTCGCTTGCAGGCCTTGAACTCACTATCCTGCTTGACGAACTCTTCCTCCCCCGGTGTATTCTCGCAAAACTCCGTGAGCAACGGAAGGCTCACCCCCTGGGGTCCGACCAAACAGGCCTCGAGCGCATAGGCGGAGTAGGACACAGTCTCCCCGTGATGACGACGGAGGGCTTGTTCGGACCATATCCAGTTGCGACTGAGCTTTTGCGTGCCATCGACCGCGATCACGTAGTGTTTTTCCACCAGGAGCGACACGAGTCTTCCGCTGCGCAGCAGGCGCTTCATGGTCTGCAGCAGGATCTGCTCCAGTTCGGCTGGATCCACGCTTTCCAGAAAGCGATTCACCGTGTCCAGATGGGGAATGCTGTCCACCTCCGGGAAGACCTCCTGAATCAGATCCCACAAGATCGGTCGCGTCAACTCCCGATTCCCTTCTCGGCGCGACGTGTACTCAAACACGAACAGAAACAACGCGAACACCAAGAGCACCGTGGCCTTATGCCGGATGCTCCCGGGACGCCTTGGGTCCGGAATGCGGGAGAACTTCCCCAGAAGCGGAGTCAGAAGCGGTCGCCATGCGGACAACTGTTGTTCCATCGCCGCCTGGCGATCCGCTTGTTCTTCCTCGCGATTCGCGTAGGGGCTCTTGCGGTTGGGCAATGTCACTGGGTGGCGGGAATCCGGGTTGCGTCGGGCCATCGTCTACCCCTCCCACTCGTCAGAAGGATCGACTCCCTGAGCAAGCGGCTCCACCAACCGTCTGCGCCAATCCCGCTGCAACGGGTACATCCAGATGGACTTTACGGACTCCCGGTACTGGCTGTACCGATCCTGTCGCCCCCGTCCGGCCGTCTGCCCCACCAGGATCCAATTGGCCGCTCGATAGCACGTACCCGCATGCTCGGGCTCCACAAAGGTCTCCAGCAGGACGGGTGCATAGCCATAGCGCGCCGACCAGTCCGCCTGAATCCGACGCGCCGCCAGCGACAGCACATGGCTGGCCAAGTGGGGAATGCGCACCCCGGGCAGCACAAGAAACCGATTGTTGTTCACAATCCGCACGCGATACCGCGTCCGCTCCTCGGGCGTCCAGTCAATCCACTGCTCCCGATCCACCAAGACCTTGGCCGCCGCGCCAAACAGAAGCAGGCCGGCAATCTGGGGTCCGCCGTTCGTCTGCACGCGAATGAAGTAGCGCTGATGGGCGCCGATCGGGCGGCGATAGCCCAGGGGATGGTGCGCCGCCATGGTGGCATTCCAAACCTCTCGCTCCTGTGCGGTGGTGACCGGCTCGACGACGACGGGGGATACATCGCGCAGCGAGGCGCGCAGTTCCAGTTGGACTGCGGCTCCCTTGCGTTCCTCGTGAACGCCCTTGCGGACCTTATGGCGCCAGAGAGGGGGTAATGTGACCAACCCGTCTTGCTCCAACTGAAGCAGGAGCTTCCTGCAGGCCTCCATCTTCAAACGACCATTGGGCGCCTTCCACGGCAAATTCTCGCACAGGGTCGCGGTGATTTCTTCCCGGCTAAAGCGGGAAAACCGCCGCACCGTCAAGCAAATCAAGTCCAGATCCGCTTGGTCAAATTCTCGATCGCCGATCCAAAAAGGCACATCCATCCTTGACTTCACCTCTTCGATCTCATCTCCAAGGCTATCAGGTTCTTGCTCAAAGACGAGGATAATGGACTTCAACCTGATAAAACCATGTACGCATTGAGCAAGAAAATGCCCGCCCTGCCCGCACTCCTTCGGTGAATTGCCTTGATTCTGCTATTGATTCCTT
>JAJZEE010000028.1 GCA_021805735.1 Bacillota bacterium | reverse complement strand
CTGTTATCCCCCATATCTTGCAAATGGGGACGAGTTCATCAAGCGCCCCCTGTTTACAGTTGTAATTTGAACCGTAACGAAATCAGGGTGGCAAACATAGGCACACACTCCTTTGTTATTGTAAGAACATTCTACAATGACTGGCCTCCGAAAAATAGCCAGCAAGCGCAAAGATGTCAGACGGCTCGCAAATACGTAACGGTGATGACATTTACCCGCCTGGACATGTTCCGTAGCATCGCCCGCTTCGCTTCGTAAGGGGATAAGCCCTTGTATCTTTTCAAGAAGCGGAACCAAAACAGGTAACCAGTCAGTTTCACCATCAATGCCGGACTGGGAATGGAATGAGGGGCCATCTTCACGAAGACAGGGCGTCTTTTTCGTTCTTAGCGGATCAACCACGTTATGATTTGACTCCGACCTGCATTCCGTCGCGTGTCGGCTGACGTTGCCTGAGCCCATATGCTGCTGCAAATACCGCGGAGAGCAACATGGTGATTGCGCTCGACGCGATGCCGGCCTGTAAACTGATGTGGTCGACGGTCAAGCCGCCGATCAGTGGACCAATCATTTGACCAGCTGCGAACAAGGCGGAAAAAGTGCTTAAAATGCTGGCATAAGACGCGGCGGACGATGGACTTCAAAGCCCTGAAAACATTTCATGCCATTGTGGAACTCGGCGGGTTTCAAAGAGCGGCAGAAGCTCTGCAATACGCTCAATCAACGGTCACCATACAAATTCAAAAATTGGAGTCGGATTTGGGCGTTAAGTTGTTTGCCCGTTATGGAAAGCGAATCCAGCTTACGGAAGAGGGACGACTGCTTAGCCTTGAAACAGGGAGTTTATTGAATAGCATTGATGATATCAGGAAGCTTTTAGAGACTGCGGGCGCCGGATATGCGGGTCGTGTCCGCATTGCCGCCAATGAACCGTCAGCCAGCATCCGGTTGCCATCCATTATTGCCGACTTCTGTGTGAAACGGCCAAATGTGCAGCTATCTCTGGAGGTAGGGGGGACAGACATTGTTGCTGCGAAGGTGGAAGCAGGAACGGCGGACTTCGGCATATGTTCGCCTATCCCATCACAAACGAATCTGGTGTATGAACATTTGTTCGAGGAACGTTTCGTCCTGCTGATGTCATCCCAAAATCCCCTCACAGACCAGCAGTTCGTTACTCTCAACGATCTGTCGGCTCAACGAATGTTGATGAAAGAGCGAACCTGTCATTATCGGACCATGATTGAATGATCACTGATGGAGAAAGGCAATAATCCCTTCACCGGCATAGAGGTCGGAAGTTTTGAAGCCATCAAACGCATGGTTCAGGCGAATCTTGGCATATCCTTCGTTCCGGAGTCGACTGGGGCCGAACTCCCTCACGGAACCACAACCCGACCTCTGGTGGGCGCTGACCTTACCCTTTCAATTGGCCTGCTTTATAGAACAAATGCGAGTATGGGCAAAGCGGCTGAAGCGTTGCTTCATGCATGTCGGTCCGGGTTAAGTGCGATTGTATGAAGACTAGCATAACGATTCCATGACGGTTGGTCATCTCGTCCTCTCAAGAGACGACTGTTTTCACAACAGCAAATTCAGATGCAGCGATTCGATCATTTGATTTACGATTAAATCCGCCAACTCATCGGGTGGAATGTTCTTGTCATTTTTGATCCACTGAATAAGAATATTGATCGCCGTTCCCGCTCGCACCGCGGCAAAGTAATCCAAATGAGCCCAGATGAGTTCGTGTGACCTGTCGACATGTTGAGTGATCAATTCGAACATTTTCATAAATGAATCATGCGCGATATCCAGTCGGTTGGCCTGAATCAACAATTCCATGATCCTGGAATGAATGTACCAATACCGCAGAAATGGTTTGAGGAAGGGCACCCGAAACGTGTCAGCGACGCTGTTGTTCAATCGATAATACTCCAATAAATAGACATAAAGTCCGCGAAATGCTTCATCACATTGCCACCGCAATATATCGTCAAGCGAGCTGAAGTTTCGGTAAAACGTCGCTCGGCCCAGTTTGGCCCGCGTCACAACTTCTGTAACCGTAATCGCCTCAAACTGCTTTTCACCCATCCATGACGCCAACGCATCGTAGAGATAGCCGCTGGACTCCATGGACCGTTTATCCTTTCTAATGTGATACATTCACCCGCCTCCTGTCTCACATCTTCCAAACCCATTGACTCTGTTGCAGCAACTATTATATAAAATGACTGAATGCGATTCAAATGTATCGTATCTAACGCATTACGGCACATATATATTAACTTGGACAGGAAGTTGAATCATGGTTGTACAAGAATTGAAAGAGGGTTCATCGGGTGAATAAATCGGTTGCACAAGGCTACGCGCGATTCATCACGCGTTTCCGCTGGTTAATTATCATTATATGGATGGCAGCCACCATGGCATCGGTGCATTGGCTGCCCAATCTCTCTACGGTTGTGGCCCATACACAGACCAATTATTTGCCGACCTCATCGCCTTTGATCACGGGTCAAAACCTACTGCATGAGGTGAACCCGAAACACTACGCCAAGAGCACCGCGGTCATCGCCATCGTGAATCCCAAAGGACTCACGGCCCGTGATCAAATGTTTTTCAAATCCGCCCTAACCACGGTGGATCATCATCACGCCTTGTACGGAATCAATACTGTGGAGGATCTTTACAATACCAGCAGCGCTCTGTCCTCCACGTTTTTGAGCAAAGACGGAACAACGGAAATGGCCATGATTGGCTTCCCCCATGGCGAGATCTCCGATGCGACAAAAGCTGCTCTGGCCAAATTGCGCACTGCAATGGACCGTGCGCCATCCGGTGCACACGTGTATTTCACGGGGGAGGCGCCGATTCAACAGGACAATATGCGCATCTCACAAGATGGTGTGCGAAAGACGATCGGGGTCACCATCGTACTGGTCCTTGTTATCCTGTTGCTGGTGTTTCGATCTGCCTTGGCTCCCATTTTGACGTTGTTGGCCATCGGGTTGTCGTTCGTCATTTCGTCCGGTATTGTGGCTAAATTGGCGCTGCAGGGCCTGCCAGTTTCCAGTTTCACGCAGACTTTTTTGATCGCCACTTTGTTTGGCGCAGGAACCGACTACTCGGTCATCTTGATCAATCGCTATCGCGAGGAATTGACCCGGCAACACGGGAACAGGGAGTTGGCCTTGCGCAACACACTGCGTGCGGTGGGTAAAACGGTCATCTTCAGTTCTCTGACGGTCATTTTCTCCTTTGCCATTCTATTTTTTGCTCAGTTCGGCCTCTATCGAACAGCAGTCGGCGTTTCTGTCGGCATCTCTGTTGCGCTTCTTAACGTATTAACTCTTTTGCCTGCCCTGATGAGCTTATTCGGTCGGTCCTTGTATTGGCCGCAACAACCCAAAGAGGGCGCTGCTCATAAACCTTCCTGGTTCTGGGCGGGTACGAGCCGCATGGCAGTGCGCCATTCGTGGGTGACGATCCTGGTCCTCATCCTGGCGCTCGTACCGACGGCGCTGCTGTTTACCAACCAACGAACCTTCAATCCTTTAAATGATATTCCTAACGCGCCATCCGCAACGGGATTCGCCGCAGTGGGCAAAGCATTTGGTCAGGGAAATGTGTTGCCAAGCCAGGTCGTTCTTAAAACAAATAGCAATTTGCGGACTCCGGAGGGCATGGCTACGATTGAAAACATATCGCACGCTCTGGCCAGTCTGCCGTCGATTGCCCAGGTGGACAGTGCGACGCGACCAACAGGCAGCGTCATCGCGCAATTGGAGTTAGCCGATCAAAACCAGCAGGCAGCCCATGGACTCAGTCAAGTTGAGAGCGGGCTTCACACCATGCAATCCGCCTCATCGGAAAATTCTAAGCAGCTCGTGAATGCTTCCCAACAGGTCACCACGGGAATTGGGGAAGTTGGCCAAAAGCTGGACTCACTGTCCACGGGCTCAGCCAAAGTGGTGCAAGGGGCGCAGCGAGCGGCCAAAGGATCCAGCGCTTTACAAAACAATTTACAGCAGTTCGCCGATTCTCTACTCAAAACACAGAACGCTTCCCATCAGATCGCCCAGAGTCTTGACAAGACCGCAAGCGGCGCCGTGCGATTGGCCCAAGGCGCAAAACAATTGGACGAATCCGCTCAGAAGCTGAAGCAAGGCGCAAATTCCTTGAATCAAAACCTGCAAAAACTGTCTGGTGCGATGCAAACCTCTACACAGGCATCGCAACAAATCACACAGGGACTCACACAATCGGCGACGGCGAGCGATCAATTGTCACAGGGTGCAGGACAATTGGCGCAAGGCTCGCAAGGTCTGACACGCGGTTCGACATCCCTTGTCAATGCCTTATCCGCATGGGCCAAGGCGCATCCGGACACTGCCAACAATCCGACATGGGCGCAAATTGCACAATTGGCGCAGGCACAACTTCAGGCAGCGACGAAAACAGGTGCAGCCAGTGAAACCTTGCAACAAGACACCGCTCGGTTTGCAACTGGTCTGCATCAATTGCAGTCTGGCTCCGTACAACTCACGGGTGGTCTGAATCGACAAGACACAGGCGTGTCGCGGTTATTCACAGGCGCAGGGAAACTCGAACAAAGCACAGCCGCTCTGGCAAAGGGAACGCATTCACTTCACAAAGGGGCGTCGAAACTGGCCCAAGGGTTGCCAGCGCTGTCTTATGGCAGTACAAAGCTCACTTCTGCCATAGTCCAACAAACTCGTGGAGCAACAGAACTTTCAAGAGGCGCCGATCAGTTGGCGCAAGGAGTGTCAGGGATTGCAACCGGAACGCAGTCGCTCCAACAAGGGGCGCAAAAGCTTTCCCAAGGCTCCCAGACTTTGACGGCAGGGAGTCGGCAGATCACCGGTAGAATTAAAAAAATGGCAACGGGATTGGCCGGTTCGTCATCTGGTATCCGCCACATGAGTCATGGCGTCAGTGCAGTTCAAAGCTTCCTGACTTCGACCAGGAACGCGACTACCCACGGCGATCCGGGATTTTACGTTTCGCCATCACAATTGTCCTCCAATAAAGAATTGAACAAGGCGATGAATGCCTACATCTCACCGGACGGACACGTCGCGGAATTCACCGTCATTTTGCGGGTCAATCCTTACTCGAGCGCCGCTATCCACGATATCCCCGGCATGTTGCAGACGGCCCATGCAGCGCTGCAAGGCAGTCCCGTTCACCAGGGTGCTTTGTATACGACGGGAACCACAGCGACACAGTATGAGTTGAATCAAATTTCTAACCAGGATTTCACCCACACCGTAGTGTTGGTGCTCACCGTGATTTTCATTTTACTGGCGCTGATGCTGCGGTCCATTATTACGCCGATGTACATCATTGCTTCTTTGGCGGGAACCTATTTTGTGACGATGGGGCTCATACAAACCATCGCCGATCACATTTTGCACAAACCGGGAATCAGTTGGTCGGTTCCCTTCTTCATTTTTCTCTTGCTCGTTGCGTTGGGCGTCGATTATAGCATCTTCCTGATGTCACGCTTCGAAGAGGAAATGCGCAATGGACTCACGCCAGCGAAGGCCATACAGATTGCCATGGGAAAAATGGGCAATGTAATTTTCTCCGCCGCTGTGATCATGGCTGGTACTTTCGGATCCATGACGGTGGCCGGTGTGACCTCGCTCGTGGAGATCGGACTCTCGATCGTGATCGGGTTATTATTGTACTTCACCGTGATCCTTGGATTCTTCGTGCCCGCTATGGTGAATGTCGTGGGCAATGGCCATTTCTGGCCTACAAACGCGCGCCGCGAAGAATGATCGATACGGCTGAATCCCTACATTTGCAGGGATTCAGCCTGATTTCGCAAGACATCGTCGAAGCCGCATCCACGTGTTGCTGCTCGCATTGTTTGTCGGCGATTGTTCCACTGCGCTGCATACCGTGGTTTATCCTTCCACGATCATCTTACGCGACGAAGCCTCCCACTTTCCATGTGATAGACGGCATGGGCGCAGCGTAAGGTCTGCTCCCGATGGCTGATGAGGAGGGTGGTTCGTTCTTGCGCCAGGCCCTGGAGCGCCGCCATGACTTCCCGTTCAGAGAGTGGGTCGAGTGCAGCGGTGGGCTCATCCAGCACGAGCACATCAGGATTTCGGAGTAACGCTCGCGCCAAGGCAATCCGCTGTCGCTGGCCACCGGAGAGCAGGGCGCCATGCTCGCCCACACGTGTTTCGTATCCATCCGGCAATTGGCGGATAAACACATCGGCGTGAGCCAGTGCGGCGGCGCGGACCACCTCCGCTTCGTTCGCCTGAGGGTTGCCGCACAAAATGTTGCTGTACACCGTGTCGTCAAACAGGAATGCGCTCTGCGGCAGGTAGGCGACGCGGCCACCGACTCGCACCGAGCCTGAGTGCGGGGGATAGAGTCTCGCGATGATCTTTGCCAGTGAGGACTTGCCGCAACCGCTGTCACCCGTGACGGCGGTGATGGCGCTTGGCTGCAGTTTCAGAGAGACGTCGCAGAGGACACGATGTGGATGACCAGGGTACTGGAAACTCACATGGTCCAATTCGACCGTTACTGACGCGGGCTCGGAATGAGCGACCTGTCCGTCGATCCGCGTCTCGGCCTGCTTCTCGACGTGCCTGCCGGGCTGCTTGTCGGCCTGTGTCTCGACCTGCCTGTCGGCCCGTCCGTCAACCTGTCCGTCAACCTGTTCGTCGAGCAGCGCGAACACGCGCCACACTCCCGCGGAGGATGCCTGCAGCCGCGCCCACGCCCCGCCGACCAGTCCCAGATCCTCCACGCCGGCCTGCAGACCGAGCACGGCTGCGACAGCGCCCCACGTGGCGGCTCCGCGCAGTGCGAACCACGCGCCAAAACCAAGCACACCGATATACGCCGCTGAGAGCAGCAGGTGGTTCAGGCTGTCCGCAAGGCCTTCCAGACGGCCCAGCGCCTGACGTCTCTCCACCAGTCTCTGATTGACGAGCGCAAACCGTCCGTCGATGAGAGTCTGCAATCCATATTGCCGGATGGTGGCCGAGTTGGCCAGCGTCTCGCCATAGACGGCCGCTATGTCACCCTTTGCCTCTTGGAGCGCAAGACCGGTCTGTCCCATCCGGTCTTGCAGCCACACGCCCGCAGCACTTGCCAGCAGAACGAAAAACAACTGTACGAGCGCGAGTTGCCAGTCCATCCAGACGGCTGCGCCCAAGGACGAAAGGCCGATGATGACAGGACTGACCAACCTGTGCAGCCCGCCGTCAAAGATCGCTTCGAGTTGTCCCAGATCATTTGTCGCCGTGGAGTACACCTGGCTTGTGGAACGGGCGTCCAAGACAGCCTGGGGAAGGCGCATGGTGTGCGACAAGACAGCGTTTTTCATGGAAAGCGCGGTTCGCTTGGACCACGTATTGCACAGAAATGCCGGAACCGGCGTGACGGCCAGAATGAGCAGGGTGCTGATGACGGCAAGCGTGACGGCGGTCTGCCTCAGGGCTTCGCTATGGTAGATAAATGCGTTGACGGCGTCGCGCGTCACAACACTGCCGATGATGCCGACGCTCCCGACGATTGCCAGGTTACCCAAAACGAGCGTCGCGACAAATGCCCATGGCGTCGGAAGACAGCGCAGGATGCGCAACCAGCGGCGGGCCTTATTCATGCGCACTCATCTCCCCTTGCTGTTCCTCCCACATCGATCGGTACATCCCTCGTGAGCGCAACAGTTTCTCGTGATCGCCGCTTTCTATTACGCGACCGTGCGCCAGGACGTAGATCTGATCGGCGTCGACCGCGTCGGCGAGCCGGTGAGTCACCCAGATGACCGTTCGCCCTGTGGTCAAAACGGACAACGTCTGCTGTAACTGCTCGCCTACTTCTGCATGCAAGGCGGCCGCCGGTTCATCAAGGAGCACCAGCGGGGCGTTCCGCAGCAAGGCCCGTGCGATCGCCAGACGCTGGCGTTGCCCGCCAGAGAGATTGGCTCCCTGAGCCTCCAGAACCGTTTCGTATCCGGCGGGGAGGGCGGCGATGAATTCGTCCGCTCCCGCCGTTTGCGCGGCCATTTGGATCTCGCGCCGGGTGCTGTCCGGGTTGCCCATGCCAATGGCGGCGGCGATTGTTCCTGAGAAGAGTTCGATTCGCTGCGAGACTACCGCGATCTGAGAACGGAGCGCCGCAAGATCGAGTGTCTGCACATCGTCGCCCCAGAGGCGCACCTGACCTGCCTGCGGGGCGTACAGACCGCACAAGAGAGCAAGCAGACTGCTTTTTCCGCTGCCGCTGGGCCAGACAATGGCGGTCCTGGTTCCGGCCTTGACGGAGAGACTGACGTGATCGAGAACCAACTCCCGTTTCGCGCCGGGATAGGAAAAGACGACCTGGTCGAGTACGACCGCATCCGCCGAATGGGCCGGCGTTGACGATAGGGTCGGGGCTGGGAGCATACCGTCGCGTCGTTCCTCAGGCCCATCCAGCACCTCCTTGACGCGCTGCAGCGCCGCTTTCGTCCGCCCCCAATTGTTCAGGACAAAGGGCAGGTACACGGTCGGGCCAATCGCGTAGTTCAATAGCTGCAGATCGGCCAATAGATTGCCTGCTTGCAACTTCCCGTGCGCGACGAGCCAGCCGCCGTACAGGACGGCGAGAATTCGCGGCACGAACGAAATGGAAGTGCAGACGGGCTGTAACAGGGACACGTGGCGGTTGATCCGCTGATCCTCGGAGTAAACGAGGGCATAGGATCGATTCGCCCGCCGGGCAAACCAGTCGTGCAGCCCAAAGATTTTGACGATGTCAAAACCGGCCAGCATCTGCGAGAACAGGTGGTTGGATGCTCCCACATGGGCGGCCCTGCGCGGATAACACAGTCCGGCTCGACGATTGAGCCAGGCTGCCATGATCATGCCGAACGGCGTGTAGGCGAATGTGATGAGAAACAGCCGCAAGTTGAAAGACGCGATCACGACGCCGGCGACCACTGCGAGAAGTGGTTGCAGGATCAGACTGTGAAAGTCGCCTGTCATGAAATTGGCCAATGTCTCGGTATCTTGATTCATGCGCGTCTGCATGTCGCCGGAGCGAAGGGAATCCGTATGCTGGGCGGGAAGGGCGACCGTCTTTCGCAGCAGATCTTGCTGCAATTCACCGACGGCCCGCGCGGAGAAGGCGATGGCGGCATAGCGCGATAACCAGGCCATCCCGGCGCCAAAGACGACTAGACCGCAAAAAAGGGCGATGGGCGCGAGCAATTCGGAGCGCATGCCCTGAATGGAGAGGTTCATGATGCGACCCGTCAGCAGGGCTTGGAAGATTTGCGTCGCCATCAGTGTGATCGCGGAGATGAGCACCGCGATGAGCCAAGCCGCCTGTCGTTTGGCGTAGGAGAGTACGAGTCGAAATAATCCGGACTCTCCGGATGCAGCCGTATAGGTGGACACAAAAACACACCCCGTTTACTGGTTCTTCATACTGGGCCAAGAGACAGTAGGCAAAACAAAAGCGAGCCCTGATCCACGTCGTGGGTGGAACAGGTTTTCATGCTCTCTGCGCTCCTGCTACGGCAAGTATGGGAACCAAATAAACACGATGCGGCATCCTCCAATACGGTCGGTTTTCAATGAGTCTTCCTTGTTGAGAGTATCATGGACCTGGCAGATCGTGCAAGCGGATGGCAATGGGTTGTTCGGTCCCCAGGTATAATCCATCGCGCGCTGTGCAAAATCATGCAGTATGGCGGGGTATGTTGCCAAGACACGTTTTTCGAAAAAATAAGATGTGTTTGACGATGACGTGAATCGCATAACTCGGTCAGGCGCTTCAGCCCATTACCGTTTGCGACTGTGCAGTTCGATGATGGCAGCCATCTGTTCAAAGGTGTAGTTGCGATTGACGACATCGACGACAAAATCTTCTGCTTGCTTCTGATCGATGACGAATACATATCCGTTGTAACTGAGAAATTGCAACAGTGACAAAAAGGCTGTCCGCTTATTGGCGTTATGGAACGCATGATTTTGCGCCAAGGACTCGAATAGTGCCGCTGCCTTTTGGAAGATGGTGTTGTAAGCGTCCTGGCGGAATGCAGATTGCTTTGGACGGTTCATGGCGGAATCGAGCATATGCGGGAACTGAACGCCAATCTGTTCACCAGGTGAGAAAGCTTCAATGACATACTGATTGACGGCGATGATTTCTGCATCAGTGAGAAATTTTGTCATCGCTCTTTCAGACCCTCAATCGTTTGGTGATATTGGTTCACATTCGCTTGCAGGACTTCGAAGAAATTTGGATCCAAGCCCTGCGGGACCGCTGCAGCTTTGCGGAGCACAATCTCATGTGTCTGTTCGTTTACGATGATTTCAACGTCATCGCCGAGATCCAAGTTCACTTTCTTCAAAGCGGCCTTTGTAAACGTCACACCCAAGCTGTTTCCTATTTTTGTGACCTTCCGATATACACGCTCCACTGGAACAGCTCCATTCTTCATGCGCTCTCCCACCTATCTTTACGATATTCAGCGTGCGTTATACACGTTATAACTATTATAATCACGGAGTGATGTCCTGTCATCTCGGATCCAGGAGGTGGATTGGCGTCAAAAACGCAGACGCGCAAGCTCACCTGTCATTGGACCCGGAGAGGACTTCAAAGGGTTGCCTCTACGTCATGGCAATAGGATTGTGAGCATGTCCGTGATGCAGACTTAAGTCGTGTCTCTGCCTGTACGCGGCAAAGTCGCGTGTCAAGTTGCTCCGAAAGGCCGGACTGGATCCGGTTCCGCATTTTGGCAAGACCGACTTCCGGGCGGCTTGTTGTGCATCCGCTCACGGCATGTTTATAATAGAAAGGGCAACTTCATAATAGAGTCGCGTTCCGAAAAGAAGTGCGGGAACCACGTTTCCGGGGCGAGTCTGGCCTGATCGGCAGGGTCGTTTCTCAGACCCGCGCCGGGCAACTGACTTCGCAAGCGACCAGGGAGAATCAAGACATCTCCGTGGGACGTCTCGCGAAGATTTTCGTTTTGGGCTACCTGAACCGCGACAACAACAGTCAGAAGGATGGAGGCAGGTGCGAGAGACCGACATGGACAGCAACCAGTTCTTGCGATCGTTCATGACTGGAGTTGTACACAAATCCTTTGCACGAGCCATCCGACATATTGGACTTCCGGATTTCCCGCGCCAGCTCTTTGTGCGCGAGATCAAGCCGTATTTGCATCTGACGGAAAACGATCGTCTGGAGGAAAGAAAATCGCTCGTGAAGCTGTGGCGATCCACACTGCAAGGAGAAGTGATCGCGACAGACGTCCGGGATGACGTTCCGGCGTTTTACGTCCGGGCCGGACTCGGAGCGACCGGGTATGTCATGCGCTTGATCCTGATCAATGGGAACTGGCGCATCGATTCAGTCATTTCTGTCTACGAACGACAGTTCTTTCATATGCCTTGGTTCCGGCGCGCAGCTTTTGCGAGTGCAGTGGCGGCGGCGGCTTTGCTGGGCTTGTTCCTCCACCAGCCGATCGTGCAGCCCCGCGTCCAGGTGGAAAGCGCCGCAAAACCTGCGGTGAAGGGACCGCTGACGCATGCGGCGGCAAATCACGGCGCGTCCACGCATGTCGGGAACTCTAAGGTTCACGTACAGAAGACGGTGAGCGCTTTCCGGTTTCACCTGGCGCTTGGCATGCCTTTGGGCAATCTGTCGCAGTTTCTGTACCAGCAACACCTGGTGAGCAACGCCGTGGCGTTTGACATGTTGCTGAAAAATACGGGCATCGACACGGACGTTCAACCGGGCACATACATCTTCAAGAAGGGCATGAAAGTCAAGCAGATTCTGCAGGAACTGAAACAGGGACCGCCCGCGCCTTAGGCGCGCGGGGATTTGCGGTGGAGTATTTTAGCGAGAGCTATTCAAGAGATCCGGAACTGATGGGGCTTGTCTTAAAGGCTCGTGAGTTGTCTCCTGATGAGTCGGGCCAGCGACGACTTCTCGCTGATGCCCAACACTTCATGTAGCGGTGGGGGCTTTTATGGACCGGATTTTGGCTCCCCGTGCAGAAGACTATGACGGTTATGACGACATTTACGGCTGTGTATTGGCTTGGCCCGGGTCGCCTCCACCATGCAAAACCACGGCTACCCTCATGGGAGAAACCCAGCTTGCCTTGCGGCGGCTGGGTTTTTATCATGCATGCTATTTCAAGGGCAATAGCTCTAGACAGCATGAAGAGGGCGATCGTGAGACAGAGCTTTCCTAATATTACATCTTGTCATATTGCCGACCTCCACTTACAATGCACCTCAATAGGGGGATACTGTATGCATGGGCGGTCGTGGGTCGTCGTGGTCTTGATTCTGAGTCTTATCTTTGGCACAACTGGACGCGCGTTGGGGAAGAGCGACCTGTCGCCAATTCCCGGATGGGTGCTTCTCGGCAGTTACATGCCTTGGGCATCAGGACTTGAGATAGCTGATTCTCATTCCGCACAAAAGACTCTTTATATTCCTCTTCCTTATCTGATCCAGGCATTGGACCATTTAGACATCCACAGTGACCTGCAGGGCCGCACATGGCGCATAGACATCCCTGATTATTTACAGTCTCTCAGCGATCTTCGCCTGACCAGCCATACTTCGGGTTCGCTTGAGATTCTTGTTGGCATGAATTTGATTGCATCTACAAATGATTGGATTATGCCCGCATCCTTCAAGGGTCAGGAAACAGTGTACATCCCCTTGGATACCGCCCGGTTTGTCTTGTCGGAAATTGGCGTGCAGACGACGTGGAATGGAACAGTTCTCGACCTGCAGCATGGTAGGGCGCCCACAGGCACATTATCCGGTTCTGTATCCGTATCGTCTAACATCGATGCCTCCGTCTCTCCCCTCTGGAGTCAATACGTCGGGCCAGACAACAGTTCACTTGCCCTTGCGGGAAGTACTGCTGTCATTGTCAACTACGACACTGGCACCATGACCGCCTATGATGCGCTCACGGGTACACCACTTTGGCAAAATGGCGTACGCAGCGACACGGTGCCTTATACGGTATCGCTGGCGGCGTCGTACACTGTCGTCCTCTATTCGCCAATCGATGTACCTGGTGATCTTCAGAGTAATTTTACGGTATACGCCCTCTCTGCGTTTACCGGTCGAACACTCTGGAGTGTCACGTTTCACAGTCCGATCGTCAGCATGCAGGCCGACGGTTCTACCGTTTGGGTCGTCACGCAGTCAGGAGGCCTGGTTGCGCTTCAGGCGCAAACGGGGAAGCGGTTATGGCAGTACAAGCCCCCCGTCTCCATTTCAGCGCTCCTGACGGGAACCCATCAGGTGTTGATCGGAACAACGGGTGGCCAATTATTCTGTGTGTCCGCCCAAGGGAAACTGTTGTGGGCGCGCCGCATCTCACAGTCTGCCGTCAGCGGACTGGCAAGTCCGGATGTTCAACGAGTGGTGGCTGTTACGGGATCCAGCCTGCAGGCTCTGACGTCAAACGGTCTTCCGCTGTGGAGAACAGCGCTGTCAGGACAACCCGTTGGAGGAAATGTTGCCGTAGATCTGCAATCCGCATATGCGATCGTACGACACGTCATCGTATGCGTCGATCTTCGGACGGGGCGCGTCAGAAAGCAAGTCTCTGTTCCAAGCGGAGAGCACGTTGTGTATACGCCGTTGGTGACCGACGGCCGCCTGTGGCTGGTAATGACAGGCTACAAAACGGGTATTGACGCCATAGAAACGGATACCCTCCAACCAGCAGAGGTCACGGAAACCGCCGTTACTGGGGGAGAACCGATATTGTTTGACGATACCCTACTGATGGAAACTGATGCAATGTTTGGAACGCAGAGTACGCACATCACGGCGTTTCAATAAATAAGGAGGTACTGGGGTGAAACTTGTATGAAGAACACAGCGCGAAACGTCTCCCTCCTTGCTATAGCGTGCGGATTGTTCGCACTGTTCAACACGATCACGGCGGTTCATGCATCGACCCCTACGGTGGCGCCGTTCCTGATTGCGCTGCCATTGAATCAGCAGTGGGGAGCTTTTTTGAATGGATCTGGCAATGGGTTGATTCAGTCAGGCAATCGGGCCATCGTCGCGAGCTTCCAGGATAATCCCTCGATATCCGCCTTTGACATGGCGACTGGCAAAGCTTTGTGGCATAATGCAGTTCCTTTGCCTGGACAATTTGACTTCGGGGGATGCATGGCTGCTGACGATACAGTCACGGTCGTCTCACAGGGGGGCGACGTGGCCGCTTTTTCATCCTCCGACGGTCGTCTGCTTTGGAAACAAACTCTCCCTGGCGCGGTTACTCACCTATACGTGTCGCAAGGGTATGTGGACGTCGCTTGGAACAGCCACAGACTGACACAGTATGCGGCTGACAGTGGAGCAATGATATGGTCTCAGGAGGAGCCATCAGCGATCTCCTCCGTGCAGACCGTCCGAAATACTCTTTTATTGGGACTCGCCGATGGACAAATGGTCGGTCTGATGCGTGACGGTCACCGACTCTATAGTTACAATCCCGGATACCCGACTTCATCGGATCCAGTTACACAAGCTTTGGCTGGCCCAGACGGAAGCATAATTGTAGTGGCGGGCAACACTGTGGCTGCCGTAACTGTCACCCGCCACATCATCTGGAAACTGCATTTCAAATCGTATATCACCGCCGGGCGAGTCAGTGTTGTTCAGGACCATGTGTACCTGACAACCGCGACAGGACATTTGTGGGAAATCGACGCCACGAGCGGAAGGCCTCTCGGACAGGTTAAGGCAACGAGATCATTATATTTTTGGCCGATCGTGGACGAGGGGCGCGTGGTGCTGGCTGGCGGTGCAGGTATTCAAGTCTTTTCTGCAAACACGTTGCAACCGCTGTACTACATATTGTACAGCATGAAACTTCCACTATTTCCAACCCAAGAACCCATTGCATATGAAGGAACGATCCTTACCGTCAATATTGATGCTGAGCTCTGCGCCTACCACGCCTCACCAAGTACTTGATCAAGGTGCAGGGGCACTTTAGAGATGCTGCTGAGAACCTGTCAAAATGAGCAGGATGAACTGGACATAAATGGAACACGGGCGCCAGATGGGCGGGCTGTCTCGCGGCTTCGTGGTTTGTGCAGTGATTGTCGCAGCTTGGGCTGGCGGGGTTGCCGCGCCCGTACAAAACCTGTGGAACTGCAGCACACATGATCACCCGCCAAACGGGGCAAAAGCGATACTCATCCGTAACCCGGACGAGCCGGAACCAAAAGGGATTTTGTATCCTCATGTCGAATGGAACATCATACAACGACATCGGAGCCAAGCGATGTTACTACCCGAACGATGCAAAGACAAAATCAAAGGCGTTCTTTCCTGCATCGTCCGGATCGTGATCCACGGCAACATCCCGGATCTTTGCTTTGACGGGGGAATGACCGACTAATGGGGGTAGAAGGGCATGAGCCACTGGAAATCGTACTTAGAGGAACATCGGGAAACTTTTCTACACGATCTCGTTCAATTTCTTAGCATCCCCAGTGTATCGACGAGTCCGGAACATGGGGAGGATGTGAGGCGGGCTGCACAGTGGACAGCGGATCGTATTCGTCGAGCGGGCATCAGCGATGTTCGCATCATGGAGACGAAGGGGCATCCGGTGGTGTACGCTGAGCGGATAGAATCGCCGGATAAACCGACCGTACTGATCTACGGCCATTTTGACGTGCAGCCTGCGGAACCGCTGGAACTATGGATGCATCCCCCGTTTCATCCGCACATCGAGGACGGGAAGATTTACGCGCGGGCGGCCTCGGATATGAAAGGAAACGTGTTGTTGTCAATTGTCGCGTGCGAGGCGTTGCTGCAAACGAGGGGAATGCTGCCTGTCAATATCAAATTTCTGATTGAAGGCGAAGAGGAGATTGGCAGTCCGTCACTGGGCGGCTTCATCCAGCAGAACAGGCAACTGCTTGCGTGCGATCTCACCATCAGCGCCGACGGCGGCATTGGCACTCGGGAGCAACCGCAAATTGGCCTCAGCAACCGCGGATTAGCGGGACTTCAGGTGCGTGTGAAGACGGCGGACGTCGATCTCCACTCCGGCGCCGGCGGCTATGCTCCCAATGCACTGCACGGCCTCATTTCCATCCTCGAGTCGCTCCGTGACGAGGAAGGTCGAATTCAAGTTGACGGGTTCTATGAGGATGTAAAGTCCATTTCGGATGCGGAGCGCGACGTTATTGCGAAAATGACACCCGCCTTCGACGCGGTCATGAGGCAGGCCGGTGTGAAAACATCGTTCGGAGAACCTGAGTATACACCCGTCGAGCGATCTGTTGCCCGCCCAACTCTTGAGATCAACGGTATGTGGGGCGGCTTTCAGGGGCAAGGCGTCAAAACGGTCATACCCCATGAAGCATTCGCGAAAATCACCTGCCGATTGGCGGCGAATCAGGACCCGGAGAAGATTCGAGAACTCGTAAAGGCCCACATTTATCGAGTGGCCCCCGACTACGTCGACGTGTTTGTGGAAGACCTGCCTGGGTCGGCATATCCTTATCAACTGCCAGCCGAACATACCAGCGTTGTGACGCTCCAACGCATCCTGGAACAGACGACCGGGAAACATGTGAAATTTGAGCGCAGCGGTGGAACAGTTCCTGTGATGGGAATGTTGCGACAGACGCTCGGGGTAGAGACCATTACGGTCGGCGCCTCACAAAAAGACGAACGCGCCCACGCGCCCAATGAATTCCTCCGCCTGGAGAATTTCTACTGGCTGCAAGAGGTTGTCTGTATGTACCTGGAGGAATTGCCGGGAGTTCTCCGGCAGTGAATCAAGGTTGCCATAGTAGCGTTTGACTTCATTTTCTCACGCGACAGAGCGCATGCAGACACTCTGCTCATCCATGTTCCGAACTGCCTGCCACATTTGAATTGCGGAAGCGGATACGCGTCAGCGGTGTCCAACGACACCGCTGACAAGCAAGACTACCTGGTTGAGAGAGCCAACACTTCAAGGAAGCGGGCGTACACCTTCGGTCCAAGGTGATATAGGGTGAGGGAAACCGATTCGTTAGGCGCATGGATGTTGTCGCTTAATCCAGCGAAACCCAGCGATACGACCTCTACACCGAGTCGTTGTTTCAATATGCCCAAAATCGGCACGGTTGCACCCATGCGAAAGTGCACTGGAGTATACCCCATTTCATCGCGCAGCGCCTGATCCGCAACCTGCAGAGCCGGGTGACCTGCCGGTATCAGGTAGGGGTCGGCCGCTCCCGCCATGACTGAAACGGTCACGTTGACACCCTTGGGTGTACATCGCTCAATATGGGACTTTATCTTCGCGACAATGTCGTGCGGTTGTTGACCCGCCACAAGGCGACAAGTTATCTTGGCGTGCGCCTCACAAGGAACGATGGTCTTTACGCCGTCTCCCTGAAATCCGCCCCACATGCCATTGACCTCCAGTGTTGGCCGAAACCACGTCGATTCGATTGGCTTGTAACCTGGCTCGCTGATTAAGCTGTCAACACCCAACGTTGCGCGCAGCAAATCATCATGCAAGGGCATGCGGGCGCACATTTCCCGGTCCTCTGGGGATGGCATTTCGACGTTATCGTAAAATCCGTCGACGGTGATATGCATGTCCGCGTCATGCATGGAGGCTATTATTTGTGCGAGAACGTGCAGCGCGTTGTGAACGATGCCTCCGCCTATACCGGAATGCAGATCTCGCGGCGCTGTCCTGACGTCAATTTGCAACCCGCATGTACCCTTGGCGCCTACGATGACGGTCGGCGCCTTTTCGCTGATTTGGGCTGAGTCGGAACTGGCTGCGAAGTCGCAAGAGACTTTGCCGGCATTGTTCGTCAACCATTTGGGCATGGATGGGCTGCCGATCTCCTCCTCCCCTTCGATGAGAAACTTCACGTTAACAGGCAACCTGCCGTTCGTGCTGAGATGCGCCTCGCACGCCTGGATCATGAGCAGCACGTTGCCTTTCATGTCGCTTGCGCCGCGAGCGTATAGACGGCTGTTGCGAACCTCCGGATCAAAAGGGGGTGTTTCCCAGAGTTCCAATGGATCAGCAGGCTGGACATCGTAATGTCCATAGAGCAACAATGTGGGAGTATTCTCGGCGTGTAGCCAGTCGGCGTAAACCATGGGGTGACCGTCTGTTTGGAGAATTTCCACGTTTTCCAGGCCCGCACGCTGCATTCGCGATACAAGCCAAGCGGCGGCCGCTTGCACATCCTCCCGATGTTGCGCAAGAGTAGAAATGCTTGGAATTCGCAAGAAATCAATAAATTCAGCCAAAAACTTGTCTCGATTCGAGTCTAGGTATGCCTTCCATTCCGCCACAATGAAACTCCCCCCGGCGAGCGTTCTCAGTTTTCTGGACAGTCTTAGTATATATCATATAGGCAAGGCACGAGAAATCCTGCATCCTGATACGCGAGTTGTTCTACGGACTCATTCGCCCGAGAGGAGAACATGCACACGCTTTCCATGAATCGTGACCGAAACGCTGGAACCTTTCAGGGCGGAGGTGGGAAGGTGTCGCCGTTTCCCCGTGTTCAGGTCCACCAGCCAGATGTGATGCGAAAAACCACCCTTGGCGCCCGTTATGCCGGACTGATCGTATACCACATAAGATCCATAAACGCCCACCGAGAAAAACATGCCGCCGGCGTAGACAAACGATGTAATGTGGACGGGGCGGCTCGACGCTGAACCGACGTCAATCGCGTACAGGTCATTGGCCGCCGGCTGGTTCATTCCAACGCCTGCATATGTGGCGGTGTATAGCAACCAGTTTGGACCAGCGGTTCGAAGCAAGTTGACGGATGTGTACCACGGAACATTTGAGGCGTCTGGCAACATGTAGGGCGGGATGGAAACGAGCTGTCGTGTGGGCGACGCGACCGTCAGTGTTCTGGAATCCAGCGGGCTTAGATCGATGAAAAAGGGTCCGGAAGGAATGTTCGCCCGCATTCCCGATCCCGTATCTACCCATGTCGGCTGCTGAAGCCAGGCCACGCCTGATTGCGTGAGCGTTGCCATGCCGTAGCTGCTGAAACCTTTGGGGGCCTGCAGGGTATAGGCGCGATTCCCCGCCGATACGCTGACGGTCGCTGTCTTGATCGGTGCGCCGCTGAGATCGGGGGCTCCGATGTGGGTCAGGGCAGACAGACCGGATTGCATGACCCATTTGGCCAAGTTGCCGTCTGTGCGGCCGGACGCGTAGACAAACTGGGCCGAGAGGCCGAATGGGTTCACCCTCATGGCTTGGCCCGATGGATCATAGAGATTGTATCCGTACACCGATTGGCCTCCTTGGCTTGCGAACGCAAACAGCGCCAATCGGTGGCGGTACTCATACTGGACGGTGCTGTGGCGCAGTGAGTCGCTCTGGCTATACGTGATCCCCAACCCCGCATGGGTCAAAGCCTTTCCGGCGGCTGGGTGAAACTGTTCCGCCATGGCAAAGGCCGTGATGGGAGATCCGCCGGGGGTATCCAATTCGATGAGCGCATGCTTATTTTTCAGCACAATGGCGTCCGATCCGTCAGCTGCGAGCTCTGCGCTTCCTTTTAGCCCGCGCGGTCCAATCACGTACATCCAATCCCATTGATTGACGGGAAACAGGTAGGCGGCCAGGCGATTCGCAACGCCCGCCGGAACTGGCGCGAACACACTGGGGGGAGGGGAAGCCGGTTTTGCCATCTCCACAGCGGAAGAAACCTTCACAACGACGGTTGGAATCCGGGTTGACCAAGGGTTGTCGAGGTTGGGCAACGCTGGCAGTGGAATGGGGTTCCTCGGTTTGAGCACGGTGTTGCTGTACAGACGAAGAGTCTGGGTACCCGCGGATTGAGCCGATGCAACTGTGATCGTCGCTGGCGGCAACAGCAGCGCGGTTACGCAGGCCGCTCCCGTGAGGGCAAGTCTCGCACGGACAGATCTGCCGCCGAAGTCCTTCGCAGTCTTGCGAGGCCGCGCGGTATGCTCGCGCGTGCGATCTCGCAGCGGTTGGCCTGCGGTTGGATTCAATGTTGACCTTCGGATGTTCATGTCCGCTCACTCCGATGCGTATCGGCAGATATACGTTAGACGTTGAAATCTCGTTTGAGGTTACATCCTTGCGTGGATGTACACAGAATGCTCAGGGATAGGCTCCCATGTCTGAGTTTTGCGAAGCAAAATCTCACCGCTGGCGCGCCACCATCAAAGGTTCAAGGAATATTTCAGACTTGATCTCTGTGTTGAGGTTTGCGTACCATATAAGAAAACATCTCCGCTTTTCCGTGGATCGTTGCTTCGACCACTTCAGTTGATCAGAGAACGAGGGTGTTTTTCATTTAGTAATTGAATTCTACAGTTGTTTCTTACCGTGCAAGGGGAGGCTGTCAGGAGGAAAACTGAAATGCACAAGATCGTGGATGTTGGGGCTGAAACAATCGAGGTGTGGTTGAGTGGGGAAGGAACGCCGACAGTTGCTATCCTCCCAGGCATGATGTGTTCCCTGTATGATTGGATTGAAGTCATAAGTGGTTTGGAAAAATCCCTTCAAGTTCTCTTGGTGCATCGCGCGGGTTGCGGAGAGAGTGATTACACGGGAATTGGAACAACAGGGGAAGCCGCTGATAAACTCTATAAAACCTTGCAGCAGTTGAAGATTATCGACCCAATTGTGTTAGTTGGTCATTCCTATGGCGGGCTGTGCGCACAGCATTTCACCGTAAGGTATCCATCAAAGGTTGCGGGATTGATTTTGGTTGACTCGACGTCTGTCCATTTGCATAGATTGAGCGAACTGGTGCTGCCCGTTTCGGATGACCGAGATTCGGATGCAGCGTGGGTGCAAAGGTGCAAGCAATATGCCAGGATGAGCCAGACGCAACTGCTGAAAGAGATCCATCCTGAGTTGCGAGCGCTACATTTCAAATGGCCGGCAGAGATTCAGCAGAAAATCAAGGGATTTTACTGCAATCCGAACTTATATGCGACGATGGCAGCGGAAATAGAGAATTGGACTCGTTGTGCGACTGAGATTGGTCAGGCAGGAGGGTTTCCTCAGGTTCCAATGAAGGTGATTGGAAGAGATCCTGATTATTCTACTGCTCAGGCTGTGGATGATGGTACACCGCGTGAGGAAGCCGAACTGCTTGAATGCATATGGCAAGAGTTAATGGAAGAACAGGCGAATTTGTCGAAGTACGGAGAAAGAATTACGGCCTCGGGCGCCGGTCACGCTGTATATGAAGACAGACCCGATGTTGTCGTCGATGCGATCAAGGATATTGTATCCGTCATCTGTCACGGTGGCGAAGTGGTTCCTGTCAATCCCCAATTCAACAAGGGCGGATGAGTGGAACACGTTACAGGCTTCATTCTTGTCACGATTGATGTCCAGAATCTTGACCATTCGCTGTCGATGAACTCCCGTGACCCGAATGGAGCGCAGCTGGAGTTGTCGCTTGATTCGCATCCGTTGTCCGAAAAAGTCGTTTGTCCGTTTGCTTGTCTGTCTCCTCGAACGCCACTCCCTCAAAGTTTGCGAGATGCGCTCGGCAGATTGGAGAGGATATTTTGCATTCGCAGGGATATCATACCTATACTTGCGTGAACGTTGGACCGGTATTCATCTTGTAACCTTTTGACGGGTTGCATCGTCAATGACGCATCAAGAATCCGTTGTTCACAAGGGGAAACCTCACATGAAGCGAATGGGCATCATTCTTACAAAGGCGTCTCTCGCGTTGATTCTGGCCGGTTGCGGAACAGGCGCAACGACCGCAGCCAACCCGCCTTTTACGGCCAACCGTGCAACAAATCGAGCGGAACTTCAAACCCCTGCCACCAGTCCTGGATTGACGGCGCAAGAGTTGGCGAGTCTGGGCGTCCAGGGCAAGCTTCCGATGTTCGAAGGGAAGATCGAGCGCCTGTCGCCGCGGGTCGCTCCTTCTGCACTGCCGAGCGGCTATAAGGCTCGGGTGCAGTTTAAGACTGCGTCGACCGAGGTCATTCCCTATACGGCGCAGGAGTTTCACACAGTGGATGCGTGGAGAGGTACGCTCTATGGCAAGCCATTCACACTCAGTGTTTACGAGAACGCAGCCAATGACAAAGCCGCCTATGCACAGCATCAGCCCCGTTTGTTCATGGTGGGCGTTTCGTACAACGGACGCCCACTGCAAGCGGTCGTCTTTAATCAACCGGTCTGGTGGGTGCGCTTCACAGCCAACTTCGTGACGTTTGCCACGCCCAATCCTGCCAACGGCAACCCGGTGTATGCGCTCGATCTGATAACGGGCCAGTTTCTCGCCAACCAAACAGCGATCAAGATCGCCGGATACTGGAACGAGATGCGAGGCGGGTACAGTGGAGAGATCGCAGGACTGCCGTTTTCCGCACCATCCGAGGTGGGCGCTGCGCAAAGTGTGCCGCGTGGCGGGAGTGCATCGACCACAAGTCTGGAACATGGCGGATTTCCTTCCGTCATCCGGCAGGCCATGGACCCTTTGACCAAATCGCCGCCCGTGCCGCTGCTGGCGCCAACGTTTCTGGCGGTTCCCAATCACACGGCGGCCATCTCTGCACGGACGGTCGCCGACCGCGATCATTACGGCATCGGGATATACGCCCTGCCGTCGCCTGTTCCTGTCAACAGCGCCAAACTGAAAAACTTATATCAGGCCGAGTATGCCAGTTTTGGGGGCATGGGGTTTGAATCGTCCATCTGGGCGCAGCGTTCGGTACGCGCCCCTTTGCCTTTGGTTGGTGTACGAAGAGCCGTCAACTTGGGGAACGGAATTCAAGGAGTCGTTTACCAGTCCAGAGGAAGCGCGGTGATTGTCTGGCGCGAGGGTCGCTGGACGATCGAACTCGGCGATTATTTCACGCCAGCGCCCAATGTAAATTTGGCTCGACAAATGGTGGCCTATCTTCATACGCACTTTCTGCCCGTGCCGGATGTCAATGGGGTGATCATGGCTCGTCTGGCTCCAGGCGGAAACTCCAGTTCCGTCGAGTGGACGCGCGGTAAGACGGTTTACGACGTGGCGAGCTATCAGAGCCCGCTGCTGGCTCTGGAGATGGCCGTTTCCATGCGACCCTATTATGCGGTCGGGTGAATAATTCGCCATGTGCGGCCTCCGTCGCGCGTCACATAGATACTGTCAGGTCCGATCGCCCATCCGTTTCCGGACGAGAGCATATCCAGGCTGCCGCCGGGAGTGGGCAGTCCGGACATCCGGGACAAAAGCGTCCAGGGACCCGTTGGGCTTGTAGCGCGCCAGAGAGTGGTTCGTTGCTTAGGGGTGACCGAAGACCCGGGTGTAACGGTGATCTCTCGATAGATTTGATCTGCCGCAGCGATGTCAAATGTGACTCTCACTGTATTTTGCGACGCCGCATTGCCATTCACGCGGTACGCCTGATCGTACTTCCACGTTTGTCCGCCATCTTGGGTCACGTATAGGCCCCATGCCAAATAGGGTGAGGTGAGACTGCCTGTATAAAAGGTGACGGGCATCATTCCCGTGCGGCCGAACCACTGAATCGGGAGCAGGTAGTCCAGTCCGTTTTGATAGCCTTTCGGAACAGGCAGCGGACGGGCGGTCCACGTCATTCCTCCATTTCGGGTTCCATAAAACTGTGGTTCGAGCGGCGGGGCTTTCATGCTAGTCGGGGACTTGTCGGCAAGCCATGCGGCCACCCCGCCGCCATCATGGATCATGAGCCCGTATCCGATGTCGGCTGTGACAAATCCGAGCAGCCCGTCGACAGGCAGCGGATTTGCACTCCCCGACCAGTGCATCCCGTTGTCGGTCGATCGATAAAGCGCGACAAACTGCATTGAGTTCATCCCGCCAGCGAAGGCGCCCAGCCAGACGGCTCCGCGCGGTTGAGAGACCAGCAGATCAAGGTTGTTGGATCTCTCAGGCGCCAAAGGCAAATGTCGGGATGCCCACCAGTGAAGACCTGCGTCGACGGTGTGGTATACGATGGCCCATGGGTGTTTGGCGGTGCCGCCTCTTACGGCGTACCATGCCGCGTCAGGACCAGAAAAGACTGTCGTCTGCGCCTCCGCCGAATCGGGCCCCGCGATTTTCACCCATCTCGATCCGCCATCGGTCGTGCGAAACAGCAAGGGCCGACCCGAGGATGACTGGCCGCCTAACGCCCAACCCACCTTTGCTGTCTGCATAAAAAGAGACTGAAGTTGGAGTGGCCTCCGAGGCTCGCGCGCATGGACTGTCTTGGCTTGGGCGGAAGAAACAGGAAGCTCCGCCAGGACGGGGGCGGAAAATGGACTTCGCGCGGCCGCCAACCCCGCAGTTGTCGCGTGATTGACGGCTCCATTCAGATTCCACGCCAGGTAATAGGGCCAGCGATTGAGGGGCAACGCGTCGTTGCCGTTGGTGCCGGTGGGAACGCCAGGCAAATTGGCCGACAGCAGCAAACCTGAGGCGTTCGATACGCTATAGATGGCGGACAGATTTTCATAGTTCTTCGGCCAAGGTGTTCCCTTGTAAGAGAATGCGTGCTGATTGACCGTCAGGCGAATCTTTCGAAAAGGCGGCGCTCCCTGCAGTGGGGCGATCGAAAGAGACAGCGGTTGGCGGCCTGCCGCGCGTCCCCACGTCCACAGCGGATTTCCGGTATAGGCCAGTCCTTTTTGCACCAGCACCGTGTAATCCTGAGCCGACCAATGTGGCAATGTCAGATTTGCGTTCACCTTCTTGTCGGCCATTGTGGCGACGGCGGTGAGAGCAACTGCACCTTGCCCTGGCTGAAATGCAAGCAGGTCAAAGAGTCCGGTTCCCGGCACCCGCACGTCAAAACGACCAGTTGCTGTCGCGGCCACAGCCGATTCCGCGTAGTCGGCTGTGGCCGCGACGGGAAGGGCGAGAACGACGGCGGGCTGTGCGCCAGTCATGTTTATGACGGCGCCAGCAATGACGCTGGACGCTCCGGCGTGCAGGATAGGAACTGGCCGCAGAGACAATGCGGCGGGCCCCTGAACCGTCAGGGTTCCACTGCATCCCCATGGATGAATCCCGGCCGTGAGAGGGGACTCGTAAAGGCCGATCACGTATGCGCCATGGGGGAGTTGTAGAGTCGCATGGACCAGGGACGGGTCCGACTTGTTCGCGACGCCTCGCAGTGGTTGGGCGCTCACGGCGCCGGTCGCGCGATTTTGAACGACCAACTCGAAGTCGAATGAAAACATGCTGGCAGGAACGTGGACAGTCAGGGTGACGCTCGCCGTCTGTTGTCCCGGAGTTCGAAAGTTTGGACTGCGATAGGTCGAATAGTTCGGGAGTTGATTCGTCGTGCCCTGCGCGGGCAAAGGCAACTGTATGGCAGGGGTGTAGTCGGGATTTCCGGCTGTCGCAGTCGCGAAAGAAAGCGGTAAAGAGTAGGCAATGACGCCGATAAGAAGGGCGGTGATGAGCGCAAGGGAGATCCGCGCATGGCGATTGCTCATGCGTTTCCCATTTTTTACTGTTGTAGGGCCACGATTCACGATGTTCTCCTCCGATATGGATGATGTCGTTGGATAGATCTCCATGCTGCTGCGCAGCACCAACAACCGGGTCGAAAATTCGCCTGCGGCGATTTTCTGGGATAGACGTTTGCGGCGCGCATTTGGTTACATCAGCGGCGGCTGTAGCAGGGCAAGAAAAATCTTTGCGGCGGCGATGCTCCTCTCCCATCCTGACCCATGATCCTCCAGCACCCACCAGGCCATGAGAACACAGCGGGCCACACCGTACTGCAACAGTCGCTCCCTGTTCAAATCGGCCTCATGGCACAGAATGTCCATCTGATCGGAGAGTGCGCGCGAGGGGTCAGGGTAGCGGTCATAGTGATTATGAAGAAGGGCAATGGGTTCAACATGATGGGCGCTCCCGTTCGCGTCGCTCCGCTCTCCACATAGTTGTAGGACAGTTCAGGACACGAACCGTCCAGGCGCAATTCCCAAGCATTCGCGAGTTGCGCCCTGCTTTCGAGAATCCGTTCGAGAAATGCTGCTCCATCCGCTTCTCCATGGATATCGATCATGTTTTGACAACACTTCGCAGGCAGGTCCGCCGTTTTCAATCGGGTGTTCATCCCTCTCCCGAAGCATGGTTCGCCGCGCTAATTTCTATGTGCAATGGGCTAATCTACTGTATCATATAAGAGTTCACGTTTGACCGGTCCTCGTCGGATGTTCGATTTTCCTGTAGCGAAATGGACCACAAAGGAGTGCGAGCACTGAATGGCTCTGGAGACGAAACGTCTGATTTTGCGAACGCCTGACATGCACGATGCGAAGACGGTGCAACAGCTTGCAGGGGACTTTGACATTGCCAAAACCACGCTGCTTGTGCCACACCCGTATCCTGATGGCGCGGCGGAGACGTGGATCGAGGGGGTTCAAACGCGCGCCGAGGAAGGGAGAGGATACACCTTTGCCATCATACGAAAGTCGGACGATGTCTTCATGGGCGTGGTCAGTCTCGGGATTGCCCAAGAGCACCGACGGGCCGAATTGGGCTACTGGATAGGCAAGCCGTACTGGGGGCAGGGATACACGACCGAGGCTGCTGATCGGGTGATTGAGTTTGGATTTGGCGAATTGAATCTACATCGCATATTTGCCTTTGCCATGATAAAGAATCCTGCGTCATCTCGGGTCATGCAGAAGATCGGAATGTCGTATGAGGGAACACTCGTACACCATGTGCGCAAATGGGGGGAGTATGAAGATCTTGTTGTCTACGGCGTGGTGAAGACGGACGGGGAGGGAATGTAATGGTTTAATTCGGAGAGAAGTGAAGATATCCTTTTAAATTCACCTGACACGCGCTGGCGGCCGATTTCGCTGTTCATCCACTCCGTCCTGGTGATGCCGCGCCTATCAGAAAGACCAAGAACGTCGACTCTGACGTCTTCTGGCGCAAACAGTTCCCCCATCAGAAGCAGACGCCTGGCGAAGAATGACTTGCCGACCAAGAGGGCGGTCTGATAAGTCAATCCATATCTCGATGGAATGAGAAACGAGTTGCGGACGATCTCTTCGATCGTTTTTCCATCGGGTTCGAGCAGGATAGTTTCCTCGGGAACACCGCCTGCCATGAGGAATGGTTTATGAACCTCGTATTCCGACTTTCCGCCCATGAAGGAAT
The DNA here is from genome assembly GCA_021805735.1 of Bacillota bacterium. Taxonomy (GTDB): domain Bacteria; phylum Bacillota; class Bacilli; order Alicyclobacillales; family SLC66; genus JAKADD01. Next base: position 11,880 of record JAJZEE010000028.1, on the reverse strand, counting down.
TGGGTGCGCCAGAGAGCGTGAGGAACGAAAACCCCTCCTCGTGGTAGAGACGGAGAATGTCCTCGTTCAATTCCTTGTAATGGCCGGGGTGGAAAATGACCAGATCTGGGCGTGTAAATATTTCACGGCGATTTACAAATAAAAAGTCGGAGATTGCCTCAATAGATGTCATGGGAGTCCAACATACACCCCGTTCGTTGTGCCTCATGAAACCTATTTTACACTGATGTGGATGGCGGTGATAGCCCTCATCGGGTCAAATTGTTGGACATGCCGCAACGGACGTGTCTCTGATAAGATATCTTCTGATCACCTGCTCCTTTTTGTTCTATACTTGTTTTGAAAAACGGATGGGATGCTCACCACGCCGTTCCTGATTCGATGAAATTCACCGTGCACAAATCACGATGGCGGAAAGCATTGCTAAATTGAGAAGGGGAGTTCGGTTGCTGACGAAACTGGAAAAAAGATGGCAGAATACAAGTGCCCTTGACCGTCACGCGATGAAACGGGCGCAGGAGCGAATGGATGACTTGACCAAGCCGCCTGGCAGCCTTGGCCGTCTGGAGGAAACTGTGGTCCGCCTGAGTGGCATGACAAGCCGAGTGGTTCCGTCGATTACCCGGGCTGCGGCGATCATTTTTGCAGCGGATCACGGTGTGAGCGAGGAGAGTGTCTCCGCGTATGGACGCGAAGTGACCGAAGAGATGGTCGTCAACATGTGTATGGGAACCGCCGTCAGCAGTGTCTTGGCACGAAATCAAGGTGTCTCTCTGACAGTTGTGGACGTCGGTGTCCGCAACACAGTGCGGCATCCAAAGGCAATGGTTCGGAAAGTGGCGGCAGGTACGCAAAATTTCACAAAAGGGCCTGCCATGTCGCGGGAAGAGGCATTCGAGGCGGTGCAGGTGGGCATCGAAGTTGCGGATCAACTCATCGACAGCGGACACGATGTTCTTGTGGTCGGTGAAATGGGTATTGGTAACACCACAGCCGCCTCCGCCATGCTGACGTGCATGTTGGCGAAGCCGCCGGCGGAAGTCGTTGGCCGCGGCACAGGAATCGGCGACGACCAGCTATTACACAAGCAAGCGGTCATTTCCCTGGCGATCGAAGTTAATCAACCTGCTGCCGATGACCCTTGGGATGTAATGGGGAAACTTGGTGGATTTGAAATTGCCGCTTTGGCTGGCGCAGTTATCGCAGGAGCGAGTCGGCGCGTTCCTGTTGTACTGGATGGACTAATGACGGGAACTGCCGCACTGTGGGCCACTCGCCTCAATGCGGTGATTGGCGATTACCTGATCGCTTCTCACGTGTCGACCGAACCGGCGCATCGGTACGTGTTGCAAGAACTCGGCTTGCGACCGATGCTTGACTTGCATTTAGGTCTCGGTGAGGGCTCGGGCGGGTTGTTCGCCCTCTCACTCTTACAGAACGCCTGCAAGGTGATGGCGGAAACTGCTACGTTTGAGGACGCCCGGGTGACCAATCCACATCGAAAGACTCCTTTGACTGGTCCGTCGGCGGGAACCATTGTTCACCAGGACTTACAGGCTGTTCGTGGTGGTGGTGCTGCTGCTGTGGTTCCCGATGCCGGACTGCGTGACGCCGACATTGTGACTAGCTCCCCTATGGAACTGGACTTTACAGATGCGGAACGGGCTGCAGTTTACAAAGCGATTATGGCGAGGCGGGACATCCGCGTGTTTCTGCCGGATCCGGTGCCAACTGAGGTGCTAAGTCGTATCCTGGAGGCGGGACATAACGGCCCGTCGGTCGGGTACATGCAACCATGGAACTTTATCGTCGTCAAGAACAGGGATACTTTGAAGCGGTTGCAACAGGTGGTGGAGCGGGAACGTGTCATCGCCTCTGAACACTATCAAGATATGAAAAAGGAGTTTTATTTGCGTCTGAAAGTCGAAGGGATTATACAGGCGCCTGTGACATTCTGTGTCACGAACGATCCGACGCGTGGAGGACCGCATGTGTTGGGTCGAAACACCATTCCGGAGACCGACTTGATGTCCACAGCGTGCGCGATTGAGAATATGTGGCTGGCTGCGCGAGCTGAAGGGGTCGCCGTCGGTTGGGTCAGTATCTATCAGAAGCAGGACATCCGAGATATTCTTAACATACCTGACCATGTCGACCCTGTCGCGCTCCTCACCGTCGGCTACACGCCACACTTTCCAGAAATCCCCGTCATGGAGCGGGTCGGATGGGGAAGCCGGTTGCCACTTGAAACGATCGTATTTTACGATAGCTGGGAACAAACCAATGCGACGGAGAACTTTGGAACAAAAGATGCCCAGTCAGACATAGACGTGGAAAGTGCGGCGGATCGACAGAGAAGAGGAGCCGGGGAGGAAAGGGATTGAGATATTACACGCGCTGCGGAGACCAAGGAGAGGCAGGGTTGATGGCCGCAGTCGCTGAGAGCGTTTATCTGGTGGTGGCCGGAATCCCGTTTGATCTGCTCAAGGAGCGGGAGCCATGGTGAAAACGTGTCTGTTGACCGCGACTGCGATCATAGTCGATGCCATAGTCGGAGATCCGCGTTGGCTCCCTCACCCGGTGGTTGTGATAGGGAAGTGGATCGATTGGGCCGATCGGGCATGGAACCGCTCCCCAGGAACCCGTCCGCGACGGGAACGGTGGTTGGGTATATGGCTGACGATGGCAACGGTTGTCGCCGTAACCACGCTGACCTGGTTCCTGTTATTTCTAATCCGGAAGTGGTCACTGCTTGCAGCGGATATCGCGGAAGTCTGGTTGATATCTACGACCATCGCCTGGAAAGGGCTGATTCAAGCAGGCAGAGATGTCTATCAAAAGCTTACCATCCGGGGACTTGAGGAAGCGCGAGTTTCGGTGAGCTGGATTGTTGGACGGGACACCGATCAACTCTCAGAACCGGAGGTCGTTCGGGCCACGGTGGAGACATTGGCGGAGAACCTTGTCGACGCGATTGTAGCGCCTGCGCTGTTTGGCTGTCTGGGCGGCGCCCCTCTGGCGATGGCCTTTCGCGCCGTGAATACGCTGGATTCCATGGTGGGGTATAAAAACGACCGCTATCTTTACTTTGGTTGGGCGTCAGCCCGGCTTGACGATGCCCTAAACTACATTCCGGCGCGAGTGACGGCGCCAATCCTTTGGGCCGCAGTTTGGCTGAATGGAGGCGACGCCGGTCGGGCCTGGCGGACGATGAGACGGGATGCGAGAAAGCACCCGAGTCCCAACAGCGGCATTCCGGAAGCCATGATCGCCGGAGCGCTTGGGGTTCAGTTGGGTGGTCAAAACAGTTACGGCGGCGTTGTCTCAATACGAAGCCCAATGGGGGACGTGACACTCTCTTTGGAGCCGACAGACATCGTTCGAACAGCCAGTATGGTAAATGTTGCGGTCCTCATCCTGCTTGGAATGGCGGCTTCGGGAGGACTGCTCTTATGGTTGTCTGTAAGTGGCTGATGCTGGCGTTGCCGGACTGGTTACTGATATGATGCAACGCTGCTCGGTGCAACTCCATATTTTGTCTTTATTTGCACTGGAAAAGAGGGAAAACATTTGAAGCATGGCGGTCGGGTTTACGAGTATGCGGCGGCAACCGGGCGCAAGTTGGCAGATGTCCTTGACTTTAGCGCGAACATTAATCCCCTTGGACCGCCAGAGTCGGCGATGGAGGCTCTTCTCAGCGCGTTGCCTTTAATTCGGCACTATCCCGATGCGCGACACACGGCCATCAAACATGTCATCGCGGGCGCCAACGGAATTCCCGCAGACAGCTTGTTTTGCGGCAATGGAGCGATCGAGGTGCTGGAGCTGATATTCCGGGCCATACAACCAAAACGTACGTTTGTTTTTTCGCCGGCATTTTCCGAGTACGAGAGGATAGCGCGTCTCTACGGATCATCAGAGCAGATTCCCTTGGATATCCAGGAAACGGTGCGCTTGCCTCTCGACCGATTTAATCGGCGACTTCAGGCTGGCGATGCCGTAGTACTGAACAACCCTCACAATCCGTCAGGAGTTTATTGGGCAAAATCCGACTGGATGAAGCACTTTACTATGTGGGCCGAAGCTGGCGTTTTTATTCTGATCGATGAGTCGTTCATCGACTTTCTGCCGAATCCCGAAGACGTTTCTGCAGTGGGTGAGGCCGCTTGCCGCAAGCGCATCTTTGTCATCCAGTCCGCAACCAAAATCTTCTCTATTCCCGGGTTGCGTTTTGGGTTTGGTGTGGCCGTTCCAGAGATGGTGGATCGAATTGAGCAAACCCGTGACAGCTGGAGCGTCAATGCATTGGCTCTGGCAGCTGCCTCGGCCGCTTACCAAGACCACGCGTTCATAGACCGGACGCGAGGCTGGCTGCGGGAAGAACAGTCGTTCATTCGAAAAACCTGGGGGAGTCACGAGGACATTCACGTCTATCCTACAAGCGTCAATTTCTTTTTGGCGCGATTTTTAAATGGCGACATTTGCGACGAATTGGAACGTGGATTGCAAAGCAACGGGATGTTTGTTCGGAGATGTTCACAGTTTACCGGATTAGGGCGGGAATACCTGCGAATCGCCATTAAAACCCGCGCGGACAACGAGCGATTGTGGCGCGAAGTCTCGCGTCTTTTGGATCTCAGGCCATAGACTTTCATGCTGCTAGCGCGGCACCAACAAAGTGTCACGCACCCGTTCACTCTTTCCACGGCAGCAACCAGCGTTCAATCTGACCCAGCCCGCGCGTGATGGCGAGACCCAAGATACTCAGCAGGATCACGCCAACCATCAGATTCGGAGTCTGCATGAGTGACGAGTAGGTGAGGATCATGGCGCCGATACCGTGTTGCGCTCCGATCATCTCCGCCGCCACGAGCACGAGTAGACTCAGTCCCGCTCCGATGCGCAAACCGGCGAAGATGGTCGGCAAGGAGGCGGGCAGGATGACTTGGCGGATCAGTGTGAGCGGCTGCGCGCCAAAACTCGCCGCCGCGCGAATCAGCAATGGATCGGTGTTGCGCACGCCGCTGTAGGTATTGAAAAGTACCGGAAAGAATACCTCGGCGGCCACGACGAGAATCTTGGGCATCTCGCCCGCTCCGATCCAGAGAATGAGGAGCGGGATGATCGCCAGCTTTGGGATGGGGTAGAGGGCGTTTGCTATAGGCATGCCCACGCGCTCCGTGATGCGCGAGAACCCGAACCACAGGCCGATGAGAATGCCTGAGATGGCGCCTATGAAGTACCCGGCCACGATGCGGATCAGACTGGCTTCGACGTTCAACAAGAGCGATCCGTTTTGAACCATGCTGACCGCCGCCTGAAAGATGGAGGCGGGACCTGGCAGGTCCGCCTCCGAAACAAAGCCGAAGCTGGATGCCATCTGCCAAATAGCGAGGATCGACGCCACTCCGATGACTCCCACCCACGCTGGGGCGCGGCGATCCAGAAAGCGCAACCGATACCGGACGATCACCCGATTGGCGGGAGACGCATCCCTGTTTGAAGTATCCATATTTCTATCCCCTGACGTCCTCATATAACGCTTGCTCCGCGTCGGAACGAATGAGATCCCAGATTTGTCTTTGATACTCCGCGACTTGCGTCTGCCGATCAGGCAAGCTGCGTTCAGCGCGCGGAATCTCCACAGTCAGTACGGCGCGAATGCGACCTGGTCGGCGTGACAGCACCACGATGCGGTCGGCCATCGCCACCGCCTCCGCTATGTTGTGCGTGACATAGAGAGTTTTTTGTCGGTGCTGCTCCCAGATGCGCAGAAGTTCCTCCTGAAGTAGTTGCCGCACCTGCGCATCAAGCGCCGACAGGGGTTCGTCCATGAGCAGCAGGTCCGGTTCGATCGCCAGGGCCCGTGCTATCCCCACTCGCTGCCGCATGCCGCCTGACAACTGGTGGGGATAACGCTGTTCAAAGCCGCTGAGCCCGACCATATCGATCAGTGTCCGAGCTCGTTCAGTGCGTTCCCGTTTGCCGATTCGCTGCACTTCCAAACCATACTCCACATTGCGCTGAACAGTGCGCCAGGGGAACAGGGCGTGTTCTTGAAAGACGACCCCGATGCGCGGTGCATGGGGTGACTGTCCATCCTCCAAAGCAAAACTGATGCTCCCGCTGGTTAGTGGCACAAGGCCTGCGACCATGCCGAGAAGGGTCGATTTGCCGCATCCGCTCGGCCCGACAATGGCTAGAAACTCGTCCTTTTCCACACTCAGGTCGATGTCCTGGAGAACGTGCGTCTCCTGCCCGCGTTTGTCCCGGTATGTCTTGTTCACGCTCTCCATGATGAGCCGCATGCCTGTTCCTCCCACGATAAAATTGGCGGAGGCGCGAACTCTCGAGAGTCAATGGGGGCGGTGCGCACTCCAGAATTTGCTCATTATTTCTTTTTGTGCAACGCAGCGAGCGCCGCCTGGCGAAATGAGTTATCGATCATGCTCTTGACGTTAACTTTCTGCGTCACGTACTGATGCGCAAGATAGAAGTTGAGTTGGTTCTGCGCATTGGCCGCGTCGACTGCGCCAGTCGGGCTGACGTAGATCAGTTCGCTCATGATCGCCTTTTGCGGCTGATGGGCAAATCCGGAGATGATCTTCAATGCTCTAAGCAGATACGGATCCTTCAGGTTGTGATTGTGATATACGTGCTGCATGTAATACTGGACAGCCTCCAGATAGCCTTCCATAAATTTCACGCCGTCCGGCTTATTCTTTACAAAATTGGGCGAATAGGCAATGACGAGCAGATCGGCCTTGACCTGCGAATCCACCCACGTCAGCAGGTGCACCTTCCCGGACGCGAGCGCTATGTTGGCGGCAGGCTGAGGCAAGATGGCAGAGTCGACCTGGCCGGACATGACCGCAGAAACGAGATTCGGCACCGTGTGAAGAGGGGTGTCCCTCACGTCCGCGATGCTCAGGCCGTTTTTCTGCAGGATCGAGCCAAGCAGGAAGTCAAAGGTGGAACCGACGGACGTATCGCCAAATGACTTGCCTTTCAGCGCCTTGATACTCTTCACGCCCGAGTTGTACGCTTTGTTGCTGACGACCAGCGCCTCAAACTTCTGCCCGGGCCAGATGCGACCCTTGTCTGCCACAATGTATTCCCGCTTACCGCTGCTCCAAAGATTGAAAAGGCTGGCGGTGATGCCTGTAGCGCTTACATCGTAGCTGTTGGCGGCCGTTGCGACGTCGATGGTGCCAGCATCGGCGGAGATGTCGAGCTTCACATTTAGTCCTAGTTTCTTCCAATAACCGAGTCCCTGGGCGAGAAAGAGCGGCGTGGAACTGACCAGCGGCGTCGTTCCTACTGTAATCGGCGTTGATTCCGCCTGTGCTGTGCTGATGCCTGTGAGCATGGCGAAAGTCAGAAGTGCTGCTCCTGCCCCTCTTAGCCAGCGACTACGTGATGATGACATGATAAATCCCCCTAATCAGAATAATGTGACAAAAGTATGCTTCGCGCATAACTTAGTAGATATTTAAGCGCATTATACTCGTTACTAGCCTCTTCGTAAATCGAAAGTTTCTCCTGGGCAGGAATGTTCCATAAGAAGCGTATTTCGTACTCCACAAATGGTTGATACAATAGGGGGGACGCCGAGGCCAAATCCCTAAAGGATGATACGATGACAATTCATTACATTGAGGCACAAGCCGGAACCCTTCATGGCCCATTCTCAAAGGATAGAACCCCGGTTTTATCCATTCATTCCGGAGATACCATACGGTACAAAACTCTTGATGCCGGGTGGGGATTGGAGCCGTTTTCAGAGAGTCACAAGAGACGGCAGTTTGAGCCAAAAGAACCCGGTCATGCATTGTGTGGACCGATTGCCATACAAGGGGCAGAACCGGGGATGGTCCTTGAGATACAGATCAACAGGATTATTCCGGGAGCGTGGGGATGGACCGCTTCGGGACGCTTCACCCACCCTGTCAATCAAAGACTGGGGATCGATTCGGGAGAGGAATTACATCTGAACTGGGAATTGGACACGAACTCCATGATCGGGACCGATCAGTATGGCCATCAAGTTGCGTTGAGTCCGTTCATGGGGGTGATGGGCATGCCCGCAGATGAAGAAGGTCCGCAATCCACTGCCCCGCCTCGTTTCTGTGGTGGAAATATCGATTGCAAGGAACTCGTTGCAGGGAGTGTCCTCTATTTGCCGATTGCGGTTGCCGGTGGATTGTTTTCTGTGGGAGACGGACATGCAGTACAGGGCGATGGTGAAGTCGCGGTAACGGCTTTGGAATGCCCAATGGAACTCGTTGACCTTACAGTGACACTAAGAGAAGACATGCATATCTCCATGCCAAGAGCAAAAACATCGACAGGTTGGATTACCTTTGGTTTTCATGAAGATCTGAACGAGGCTACGATGATTGCTCTTGAAGGCATGTTAGACTTGATGAAAGAGCTATTTGGATACGAGCGCAAAGAAGCATTGGCGCTTTCCAGCCTTGTTGTCGATTTGCGGATCACTCAAATCGTAAATGGAACGAAAGGCGTGCATGCGTTTCTTCCGAACGGAGCACTAAAATGCTAAGTTAAACAGGGAACTATTTCGGCGTCTACAGTATCACTCGCGGCAACTCCAGACGCGGGTTGACGTTAAACCTGTACATGTGCTACGATGCTCGCAATTTTACATGTCACTAGCTGGGATGGAGAGAGTAGGCGTTTGCCGCAGTTCAGAGAGCCGGTGGTTGCTGCGAATCGGTCTGCGTGGACGCACGAAGTACACTCCGGAGCTGCTTGGGCAAACGCGCAGAGGCGTCAGTAGTCCAGGTCGGTGGCGCAAACCGCTGCCGTTATCGCAACGAAGGTGGAGAGCCTACGCTCTCTACCAGGGTGGTACCGCGAGTGTGTCTCGTCCCTGGAGGGACGGGGCTTTTTGTATTGTACAGAGATCCGACATGGGGGAGATAGCGATGACGAGGAAGCAGCGGGAAGCGAAAATACTGGATTGCACGATTAGGGACGGCGGACTGGTCAATGGCTGGGATTTTTCTGCTGAGTTTGTGGGGGCGCTCTATCAGGCGCTCAGTCGCGCCGGCGTGGATTACATGGAGATTGGGTACAAAAATTCACCCCTGTTGCATCATGTTCCCAACGCCGGTCCATGGGCTTATTTGACAGAAGAACTCATTCGGACGACGATTGGCGAGAAAACGGCGACGAAACTGTCAGCGTTAGTCGATATCGGTCGGGTGGATGAGCGGGATATCGTTTCGCGCGACGAGAGCTACCTGGATCTGATCCGCGTGGCCTGTTACATCAAGGACGTGGACAAAGGGATTGAGCTGGCCGGGAAGTTTCACGACCTCGGCTACGAAACCAGCCTGAACATCATGGCCGTCTCCCATTCGCGGGAAAATGACTTGAATGAGGCCCTCGAACAATTGAACGACAGTCCGGTGGACATCGTGTATGTGGTCGACTCTTTCGGCAGTCTGTTTGGCAAGGACATCGAGTACCTGGTGGCCAAGTTTCAGAAGTTTGCACCCAACAAGACGCTGGGTATTCACACGCACAATAACCTGCAAATGGCGTTTGCCAACACGCTCACCGGTCTCGACCAAGGCGTTACGTACCTTGATTCGTCGGTTTTCGGCATGGGGCGGGCGGCGGGCAACTGTCCGACGGAGTTGCTCGTCGGCCATCTGCACAGCGCGCGGTATGATGTCCGGTCGCTCCTCGACATCATCGAACGGCAGTTTATTCCCTTGCGCGAGAGGGTGGAGTGGGGCTATACGATTCCTTATGCGATCACGGGTCTACTGGACGAGCACCCGCGCACGGCAATGGCGCTGCGGGCGAGCGCCGACAAGGATAAATACCTGGAATTCTATGAAAAGCTGACGACCGTGGAAACACATGGCGCACACCTGTAAGATCAGTACAACCAGCTTGTGACGCTACTCTGGCGTTTGCCTGGGGCGAGGCATGCTGGCGGATGGTTCTTGGGGTCAGTGGGGCGATGGAACGAAATGGCTACCCGGGCTGCTGGTTTGCGTGAGATTTCTGCTGGCTTGCGGATCGCTCGATCGGAAAGCGTTTCTGGTGTAATCTTGATGTATATATGCCGAGTGGCGGCTTCAGAGTTCCTGATCGCTGAAGGCATACGGAAGAACCGAAGGAGGGGCGACGAATCATGATCCATGTGAGATCCACGCCACACGATGCAGGCGTCGAAGTCCTGGGAGACTATCTGGATATGGACGGGCTCTATCTATCCCTGCATACGGTGGTCGGCGACGAGGGCGAATTTGGACATTACGAAGGCGCCCGCCTGCGGGTGCTGGGGGTTTGTTATGACCTGCGCCACGCGCTCATGGGGGATCGGGACGTCGAGTTTGTGGAGAACGGATTGGATGCGGACAAGATAAGGCGTCTGGCCGTCATTGCGCAGGAGAAGAATCTCTATTACAAGATTCAGGTGCTCTGGCCGGAGGTGCTATTTGTCGTCATGGCGCTGAATGACTTCCTCTGGCTGCATGCAAAGAAGCTGTCGAAGGAAAAGTTCACGCCCCTGACGGACAGGCGCAGCGTATGGGATCCGGACATCGCCAATGTACGGGTGTTTCAATCGGCCGTTGCGAAATGTGTGAAGGACACGGTGTCAGAGGCTTCCTTCCCCCGGATCATGAACCTAATCAATAAAGAGTATACGTGGATGGACGGGTACATCACCCAGTATGTGGATCAGTTGAACATCCGTTTTCTCGACATGGAGAAGGATCAACGAAGAAAAAGCATCTCCACGATGGCCAAGCGTTTGGGTGAACAGGGCCGGGAATATCAAATACTGGAACGGGATGTGACAGCGGCGGCCCGTCACCATAACTGTTCAGTCGAGGACATCAGCATTGGGCTCGATTATCCGGAGGATATCGCGTGGTAGGGGATGCGAATTGGTCGTCTATGAAGACGATGGACACGGGTTGAAGCGACATCGACAGGAGATGTTCGGGAAAATGCTTAATTTCCTGGAGAACTATACGGCGCCTTCCGCCGACAGGCTTGGGCGCCGCAATCATCACACTTCGGGGGCCTGCATGCCAAATCCAGCCCACTCTTCTTTGGATGGCCCGTAGACGCCGGGAACCTGTAATCCCGCCTGCCGCATCAGCACGGTCATCTGCGCGCGATGGTGCACCTCGTGTTGAATGAGAATCCGCAAAGTAGCACCGTTTTTCCATTCTTCCCCGTACATCATGCTGGTTTGCGTCAGCGTCTCGTCTGTCCACGCAGTTTGCACCGCCGAGATCATCGCTTCGCCAACCTGCCTGTACGCGTCGGCGATCGCACGGGCCGTCTGGGGAACCGGATCATGATCCGTCGGCGCGTCGAACGTAAGTCCGGCTCGTGGTAGCATCTCTCCATACGTCCCCACCAGATGCCATGCCAGTCGGCCCAAACTTCGAAAACCGGGCGAGACCTCCTGACCGAGAGATTCATCCGTGAGGGCGTTTAAAATCTTTTGGGTCCCCTCGGCTTCGTTTTTCCATTCACCCACAAAATCGTCGATCTTATAGAACATGCAGGCCCCTCCCGTGAGTTCTGATTTTCATCTCTAGTATAGGACATGAACCCTGACAACATCCTGTCAGGGTTCATTAGAGGTTGTTCAAAAAGGGGTCAGAACTCCCCGGCGCATTCCGGCGTCAGCGCCAAGAATGCTCCCTCACGTACCCAAAACGTACGCTCGGTCCGCATTCTTGGCTCGCTTCCTTGCACTGCGCGGGTCTTACCTGACCCCTTTTTTATACGAAAATGGTTCTTGTTTTTTGCTCTGAAGGCGCAAAAAAGTACCTATCCACTCTTGGAACGATGGCCTTACATTTTATGGGTCATGCAGAT
>JAJZEE010000149.1 GCA_021805735.1 Bacillota bacterium | reverse complement strand
ACCCACGTTCCCGCACATGCTCAAGCCACGCCACGAGTTTGGGCGGCGCCACTGGCGAGTTCCATGCGACCAGAGTGTTGTCAAGATCTGTCACGATGCCGCGCATGCCGGCCTGCCAAAGACGATCAAGATGGATGTGATAGATGGATGTCACATATTCCTGCGGTCGAAGTGACGCAAACAACGACATCCCGCCTCCCGCTTCCGATGGTGTCCATCGTATCACAGGCCGTGCAGTGATGCAAAATGTGGATTCAATCCACAGTCCTACCGAGTTGGTCCTGCAACTTTTCCAGCGCCCGCTTTTCAATGCGAGACACATAGGACCTTGAAATACCCATTTCGCGCGCGATTTCCCGCTGTGTCTTCTCATTGCCATACGGAAGCCCAAAGCGCGCCCAGATGATTTGCCTCTCGCGTTCTTCGAGCACTGAGAGTCCATTGTAAATGCGATCGCGATCCAAACGAAACTGAATCGTTTCGACGATTTCCTCTCCATCAGTGCCCAAAACATCCAGCAGCGAGACTTCGTTGCCTTCCTTATCCTGACCGATCGGTTCGTGAATGGAGATGTCCTTGCTGACCTTTCTCTGGGCGCGCATGTGCATTAGAATCTCTATCTAAATGTCTAATAGGAGCGGTTAATAATTCCATAATCCAGAAGGATCTTCACGATGGCTTGCACAGGCGCCCACCCTCAAAAGGTGAACACGTCGACCCGCCCGTCTTTGTACACCCGAATCTCACGCACCACCATCCGCAGGATCTCCCGCCTCTGCCCCTCGGTCAGTTCTTCAGGATTCACCGCCAGATAATGTTCGACCGCTTCTTGCACTGTCTGTCGGCTCCCGTCTCGCTGGGCCTGCGCCGCAAGAATCGTTTCCAGTTCCACCTTCCGGGCCTCCCATTGCGCACGGTGCGCTTTGAGCTCCTTGAGCTTGTCCCGAATGTCGCCCAGATCGAGACCGTCCTCCTCGGTCACCAACGCCAGGAGACGCTGTTGCCCCCGCTCATTGCGTTCGATGTCCCGGCACACCCGCTCCCACTCGTCCTGTTCGTACGGCGTTTGCAAAGGCTCCTCGTTGATCGCTGCCGCCAGCTCCTCCGGAGCGGTCAGCCATGCCTGCATCTGCTGCCAGATCTGTCTGTCCAGCTCCTCGCAGCTCACGCGATGTCCGCACCCCTTGTGCTTGGCTCCCGCCGTGTTTTTCACACATGTGTATTCGTACACGAAGCGCCCCCAGTTCTTCGCCCGCCGTCCGGTCATCGTGTTGCCGCAGTCTGCGCAACGCACCAGTCCGGACAGCAGGTACTCATGCCTGGACTGACCCGCCCACCTTCGCCTTGATGTCGTGAGCAACTGCTGTGCGTAGCGCCACTGCGCTTCCTCCACAATCGCCGGGCATGGCGTGTATATCCATTCGGAACGCGGGCGCGCCTTCAGGTGAATCTTCTCATCTTCGTTACGAAACGGATTGCCGAGCATTCCCTCCGCATTCCAGCGATTTTGGTACAGTTCGCCGATGTATGCCGGGTTATGCAGAATCTGGCGCACCACCTGCCGATGCCAGACGCCCACATGCTTCTTAGTCGGGATGCCCTGGCGCGTCAAGTGGCGCGCGATGCCGTTGATTCCCTGCGCCGCCTCGCCCGGCTTGGTGAACAGATCGAAGATGAGACGAACAACCGCCGCCTCCTCTTCGTCCACGCGCAACTGAGCGGCCTCCTTGTCATAGCGGTACCCATAGATTTGAAAGTCGCGCACCACCTTGCCCTGCCGCGCCTTCTGCCGCCGTCCGCTCGCCATGCGTTCGGTGATCTTCGCCTTTTCAAACTCCGCCACCGCGCCGCGCATCTGGTAGAACAGCATCCCTTCCGGGGTCTTCGCAAATTCACCATTGACAAACACGAGCCGCGCCCGCTTCTCGATCTCCTCGGCCACCAGGAGCGAATGGGCCAGTTTGCGCGACAATCGGTCCGGATCGTAGCACACCACCGTATCGATCAGTCCGTCGCGCACATCCTGGCGCAACCGCAACAGGGCGGGGCGATCCAGAAACTCGCCTGACACCCCCTCGTCCACGTACTCCCAGATGTCCGTCTCACCGGCTTTCGTCCGGCATTGTCGAATCTGATCCGGGATGCTGTACCCGTGTTTCGCCTGATCCTCCGTCGACACCCGCGCATAGATCGCCGTCGGCATGATCGGCACCTCCTTGCGCCAGCCGTCGCATATACAAGATTCGTAGATAGCTATAGCAATCCGCCCGCCGTTTGTCAGCCCATTCGCCTTCGATGATCTTGACATGCATGGCGCTGCGCCCCCTCATCGGTACATCTATATACGGGGCCTGCTTGTCAAGATGCGGCGCGATGTCTCGTACCATGGCCGATTCCTCCTACCACGACACGGAGACAACGAAAACACCCCTTCCTTCGAGGGGGTGGCGGAGAACTTTGACACGATTCTGTTTTTGCAATCGGAGGCGTGCTACTGTCATCCTCATCACGTCTGGGCCGCTGTCGACAATGTCCTTCCGTCTGGAGAGGATTTTTTCATTTATATTACGAACATGGACAGGTTGTAGTTTGGGATATTGGCGAGAGGCTTCACGCTAGACCGCTCTTGCGCGCTCCATCTCGTCCTTGCACCGCCTGACCTCTGTAAACAGCGATTCCAGTTCCATATTGACTGAATGAGCGGCACACTAGCCGCATGCCCGACGGAATGGAGTCGCAGATGACCAATTCCTTCATATCACTAAATACGACGATATCATCAAGAGAAAGGATATGACCCCCCTAAGCGGTTTCGTTCGTACGCGATACGAACTTCTCTCGCTGTGACCGTAGCAACTCGAACCCCAACACGATTGAAATTGCGAAGAAAATGACGAAAGACCGAAATCCTGCATCCACTGCGCGAACCAGGGCACCTGCCAAATGAGAGTTATTTACACCGGACATACCGAAGAATACCCTCGAAGCGATGTTGGACGGCACACTGAGTTCTCCCACGAACAACGCTATGGCCTGGCTTAGCGAAACGCCGATGAAGCGGACCGTATAGAACATTCCATAAGCTACCCCCGATTGTTCGCCAGGCGCAGCCGAGAGCACCGCTTTAACCAACGACGGAAAGGCGAGCGCATTTGCGGTTGAGATCATTAGCTGAGGGATAACGACCCATGCGAGCGACATTTGCACACCAAGATTCCCCAGTAATATTACGGCGGCGCCGAGTAACGTCAGTCCCGCCAGAATCAGTCGCTCCGGCCCGAAACGATCTGCCGCGGCTCCGCTAACCGGACTCAAAAAGAGTTGCGGCAGCGACAACGGCAGAAGCAGCAGTCCCGCGTCCATTGGACTTAGATGCTGCGCATTTTGCAGGTACAATGTGAGAAGAAATGTGATGGCAAAAAAGCCTGTGCCGTACAAAAGCATGATCGCCAACCCGATGGTGTAGCGGCGGTGAGACAACAAACGGAGGTCAAACAGCGGGTCCTTGACCCGCAATTCGGCGATCGCGAACGTGATCCACAGTAATAATGCCGCCGCGAACAGCGCGACAATCGGTGCCGATAACCAGCCCCAATTCTGTCCTTCAGAGAGTGCGACCAACAATGCGCAAAGCCCAAGACCGAAGGTGAAGATGCCGATCAGATCGTTCTTCGCTTGCAGGCGTTCGGTCGTGTCTTTGAGCACAAACCATGCCGAAACAATGCCGATCAGCGCAAAGGGAGCAGTTACGAAGAAGACCGATCTCCACCCGAATTCGGTGATGAGCACCCCGCCCGCCACCGGACCGACGAGGGAACCCAGGACCCAAAATGTGGTGTTGATTCCGAGGGCGCGTCCGAGTTCCCTTTGCGGGAACGCACGCGCAATACTAGGCGTGGCAGTGGCTAGAGATAATGCCGCTCCTATCCCCTGAATAAAGCGATATACGATTAAAGTGGCGATTGAGCTTGAAAAACCACAGAGAACCGTAGCAATCGCAAAAATTACGAGTCCCCAAAGGAAAATGCTTCTCGTCCCAATGATGTCCGACCATCGACCTGCGGGCAACAAAAAGACGGTGCTTGCGATACTGTAAGAGGTGATGGTCCACATTCCAAACACTACGGTACTATGCAATCCTTTCACCAGATTCGGCAGACCGACGACCACGATGGTCGCGTCAACGTTGGTGATAAACGCAACAAGCGTAACCACGGCCAGAATGACCCATCTGCGCGAATTTACATCTGTCAATGAACCTCCCTCCGCCTGGCGCCTGCGGCACCTAGGCGGGGGTTTCTACCATCGCTGGCGGAGTTTCCTGGCTCATCGACCTGTGCGCAACACAGGGATCACCTGCATCGCGTCTTATGTCGGTCTCCTCAGGCTTTTGTGCAGACTGCACGGGTTCGGACCGTTCCGGCCCTACCCTCTTTCGCATACGCATGGACTTCTTGGGTTTCGTAAGCGGTTCTCCCGACAGGACTTTCTTGACTCCTCGACGGGCGAGAACGACGGCTGCATTGTGGTCCGCGTTATCCGTTCGTCCACAGCGGCGGCAGACAAACTCGGCCTGTGTCGGCCGATTGCCCTTGTGAGTGTAACCGCAGGCGGCGCACTCCTGTGAACTGTACGCAAACGGTACTTTGACCACCAGTTTCCCGGCGCGCAGCGCCTTGTATTCGGTGTACTGCACGACCTGCCCCCAGGTCGAGGACAGAATAACCCTGTTTAGCCCGGCTTTGGCTTTGGCTCCATTTGGAATCCATCTCCCTTTCTCGTCTTGCTTTGCCTTTGGGCGGCGGGTCATGTTTTGGATCTTGAGGTCTTCGAACACATACAGCGAGTACCGCTCATCCACCATCAAAGCATGACTGGTCTGGTGCGCGTACTCCTTGCGCACGTTCGCCTCGTACTGCTGGCAGCGGGCCGCTTTCCGGTAGGCTTTCTTCTGGTTCTTCGATCCTTTCTTTCGCCGGGCCGCACGTCGTTGCCATTTCTTCTTTTGCTCGCGATCCTTTTCGATCCGTTCCTTCTGGATCGGCTGCAGGTCGTACACCTGACCGTCTGAGGTCATGAGGGGTTTGGCCACGCCTCGGTCCGCTCCGCAAGTGCGGGCAGCCAACGCATCCGCAGGGAGTTGGCGCAACTCTTGCGCGGCCGCTTCGATGAGAGCAGCCCTGTCTCTGTCGCTGTCGGGGACCGTCACCGTGTCGTCCTGGGCGCTAAAGGACAAAAACCACTTCCCGGCGCGAACCGAGATATGAATAGAGGCTGGAATATCGTGTTGTCGATGGCTGACGTAGCCGATCTCGCCGACGGGAAATTTCTGCGTTCCTACTTGCAGGCTGTACCGCAGAATTTCTCCTGTTTCCATATCCACCTGCGGTGCGAAGGAAAAGAGCTCCGACGTGAGCCAAACCGATTGCTCTCCGCTTCTCTTGTGGAATTTCGGGCGTCCACCGAGCCCCTGAAAGTGGCGCGTGTACGCTTGTTTCCACAGCACCGCGCCGTTGCGCAAGACCTGTGAAGGAACTTCGTGTAGAAAAGGAGTCAGTTCGGTCTTGAAGTGGCTGTATCCCTGATCGATCGGGATCGGTTCTCCAACCACCGCGAGGAACCGCCGTTTGAAGGCGCGAAAATAGCGGTCTTCCGACACCTTGGCATTATAAATCAGGCGTTGGCATCCGATCCAACGCAAGAGGGTTTGTTCCTGTTCCTTTGTCGGGTAAAGGCGAAACTGGTATCCGTTCATCATGATTCTATGATACACTCCCCACCATGAGTAGACAAGATTTCCATTCCTCATCGCCTGCGGTGTA
>JAJZEE010000027.1 GCA_021805735.1 Bacillota bacterium | reverse complement strand
GCGTTGGGTTTGCATCCATCCCAACCCATCCGTTGACCGGATACGTCACCAGCTTGGCGGGCATTTCCTCGACCGTGACGTGAACGCGATAAACCCCGCGCTTGCGCAGGATTTCCACCTGGTACGGATCGCCCCATTCGATCGCTTGGCGCAATAGCGCCACGTAATCGCGTCCGTTAATGGCTCCCGTTGTCTTCGAAATTTTCCGCGGCACATACAGGGGAACCTTCAGTTTGTCGTATCGAATGCTTTTGCCGTGTGCTTCACCGTGATCTAACGAAATTTCCAGATGCCATTGCCCATGCTGCTCGCTGATTCGAAGCAGAGGATTCCCCTTCTTTGCGCGATCCCCTCATGCCAAAAGTCGACCATTTCTTGCGTCGTTCCAGTCCTGTGTCCAAGTAGTTTTCTCCATGCCTTCTCTGAATTGATCAAGATACAATGCGCGGCTGCCAAAAATGACGGGAGGAAATGTGTGTTCGTTCACATGTTGTTGGTAAAAAGCCACCTCTTGTTGCTGCTTCTCCCGTTTTCGATGCAGCCCTTTCAGCTTGTGAGATGTCGGGTTTTTCTTCTCCAGTTTTGCAATGTGAATCGCCGTTTTTCGTTCGCGCCGTTGCCAAAGTTCCAGGGAATCTTTCATGGCCTCGTGGCGGCCCGCAATCAACTGACGCGCTTCTTCCACCGCATCTTTTGCATAACGCAGCGGCAATCCGGTGTCCGCAGCCAAGACCCGTTCCAATTCGCCCACTTTTGTTTCTGACTCCAATTGCCGCTTGAATGCGTAACGCACCATAAAACCATATTTCCTCATCAGGCGATCCAAGCCTTGGGCGATCTCCTTGTCAACTTCAAGCAGTACGCCTTGAAACGTCGTTTTCATTCCGATTCCCCACCCGTCATTGGTTCCTGCAGCGTGGATCGAACGACTTCAACGAGCTTTTTTCCTCCGCGCTTTCCGTAGATTCTGGCCGAAAAGGAATAAGCGTTCAATCGACCCGTTTGACGGTCCAAATTTCCTGCGTCTTCTTGTTTCTTCGTGGACATCCTGGCATAAATGGCGCACGTAAAAGATGGTGACTCGTCTTTCTCGTGCATCAGTGTTTGTAACCCGGCGACACGGTAGCGGCGATGCCCGGTTGGTGTCCGCTCTGGCGTTAATAGGCCGTTCTCTTCCCATTTTCGCAGGGCGCCGACACCGACACCGAGCATCTTTGCGGCCTTTCCGATACTCACATACTTTTCTTCCATTAGCTCTTTCACCCAATACGATTATACCATACTTGGATGATATTAGCATATGTTATTGCGATGCCGCTTCAACCTCCTCGTAGGAACGTTCGATCTGTCGGTATGACGAGGGGCAATTTACTGCGCATACCTACCCTGAACGATTTCGTGAGTCGAATACCTGAACGGGTCCTGTCCATCGCTCTCCCTCCAATATCATCTCCTTGTATGACCCACCTGTATAGGCGTGGATTACTCGTTTCCAAAATTGATTGGCAGGAGTATTCGTTGCGGTTTGTCGGATTTCCCACGAACCTGGGAATCGATCAAAAATGGTGAAGGCAGCCTCCCTTCCCAATCCCTTTCGTCTGAATTTCCTCATGATGAAAAAATCTCCGATTACGTTCGTCTCTGGCGCATCGCTCACTTTTACGAACTCCTTGGGGACACCCAGCGCTACAAGGGCGAAACCAGCCAATTCCCCGTCAACTTTTACAAACAGTGGACGACGGTACTCTTCAGTCCATTGATGATCCAAATATTTATAGAGATAGACGCCATGGCTAGTCAACACGTGTCCATCAAACTCACTCGAATCGTATCTGTAGAATTGGATAAGATTATACAGCACTGTCTTGTCCTCATATTCGATAGGTGTTAACTCTAGCATCTGGCGATGTTCCCTCTGTGGAATCTCGCGTCCGCTTCCTGAGCGAGTCGTTCAAATTCACTCAAATATATCATTTTTCCCGGCTCAGTTGGACTTCCGTCTGGCAAAACGCATATCAATTCAAGAGCATTCCCGTCAGGATCGTCAAAATAAATTGAGCTGTTCTGTTGATGAGGCCTAACTATCGGTTCCAGCGGCTCCAATCCTCCGTGCGAACGGAGAGTGATCCCCTTTTCGGCAAGCCATAAACTGGCTTGCTTGATGTCCTCAAAATCCACTTGAAAGGCTATGTGCCGTCCATGACCAGGAAAACTGGCCGGGCTGCGGTCTTTAGAAATCTCTGTTTGCCACAGCCCTATCCAACTCTTATTTGGCACAATCCACAGGAAAGCGACGTCATCATATTTATAAGCCAATTCCAATCCAATATTTTCATAAAACACAATTGACCGCTGTAAATCCCGAACTGGCAAGTGAGCTTCATACAAACCCTTTATCATGGGGATTCTCCTCTCGACGATCCGCCCCGGTCCAATAGAATCGGATGTCCGACACCGCCAACGCCGGCGTGAAACCGAGAACGCCTTCGTAAAACTGTGCGGATTTCGAAAGGTCGCGAACAACCAAATGCGCCTCGTTCAATACACCAAACTGCATTCGCGTCCCCCCTGAAACATTCGATAGGACTGTGATTGCAACTGTCTGAGATCAGCGTACAGGATGTTGGATGAGTGGACAATACTCCGATAGTCGTAGGACGCTCCGATGATGCGACAAGGGTGCACTGCGGGGAAGCACACCTCTATATCTCTGCCGTCATGCCCCACAACCCCGTGTAACCATCGTCAACCCCGTGTAACACGGCGCCATCCAAATAAATGTGCGTCGCCTGTTCGTGACCACCCGAGGTCAACAATTTTCCTGCCACGGGCGTATAGGCAGTCCACACACCTCTATGAAACCGCGCTGCCTGTTCACGAACTGCACGTATAAATTGCCGTTTGGATAGGCGGTTGCGAGCGGCTTTGACACCACCCACTTTCGTCCTCCGTCGGTCGTGACGTATACAACGATGCCGGATGATCCGTTTACGGCGATGACCGCCGACTGTGTCCCCGCGAAACCGGCAGATAAAGCCCTTTGCCCGCTGACCATGTGACGTGGGGTCGCGTTCTGCCAGATCAAGCCCCCATCTGTCGTGCTGAACACCATGTTCTCGTAGCCAGCAGACGCAGATGGGTGTCCCATAGCCCAGCCGTTTCTGGCCGTGGTCATACTCATGGTTTCGATTTCCAGGTGTTTGCCCATACCTGCAATATGTTTTGATTACTCACGGTAACCCGTGGTTGCTGCCATTGTTGGTTGAGTTGAAATCACTTGTGCCAATATCAATCCCGCCACTACCATCCCAAATAAATTCATCTTGTTGATTCCCATTGTTCTACACCATCCTCTGCGTCTTGCAGATGAATAGACGCAATAGGTTCCCCAAAGGGTCTGACTTAAGGAGTGTTCGCGCTCCAAGGTTGCTTGAGCAATCTTGTGGGACGGCGCACTGTTCCCGCTGTCTGCCGCTGTCTGCCGCATGGCATGTTGGCGTTGACGAGAGTCACTGAACTCTCGTGAGACCATCGACAATTTCCAGAGCCACTTTGCTGTTAGCGGCCCCCAGGCCACTCACGGTGGTCGTAAATGTCGCCCCGTAGGAAGCAAATGCGATGGTCGCGCTGTTGGCTGTGCGGCTGAGTACGCCCGGACCAAACTTCGTGTGGACCGTCAAACCGCGCCTCTGCATGTGCGATCCGTCGGAACCCGTGAGCGAGAAGGCGGCTGAACTGCCTTTCTGATGCGCCGTCAACAGATAGCGGTTTGAGACGCTGTCCCCCTGGAAATCTGCTGGCCAGAATGACGCGAACGGCTTGGGCAACACGGCGGGCATAAGCACCACGGAGCGACCGTTGCCGTAGACCGTATGGAGACTTGTGCGCATCCCTTCGAAGACGTATGGCGCGCCTCCAGTGCTGGAGGCAATCTGAGACGCGGGCAGCGCAGGCAGATAGGGTGTTTTCGGCGGAGGTGAAAGGGCGGGCACAGATTCGACCGGCATGCTGTGAACCAGATGGTTGATCTGATACCGATATCCCCAAGCTTCCCCCCGTCGCGATGTCATCTGGGGTGTCCATCCCAGGATGGGCTGCATCGTCAAACTGTCATGGCCAAATGTGATTCGCAGGCGACTGGGCATTCTCACGACGACCAGACTGCGGGCGATTTCCACGGCGGTTCTGTCATTGAAATGGGGCCAATGCAACATGACCAGGTATCCGTGATCTTGGAAGCTGACGGTGGTCCAATTTCCCATGGTGCCATACGACACGGACCAGCTCACGCGGGCGGTGATTCCATGGCCAATGGATACGGGGAGGCCGTACAGGGCGACTGGCTTTGCCAGCCTGATAACGGTGACGCCAAAAGGAGGGGTCATCCGGCCGTCCGTCGACTGCGTATACGGTGAGGACAGGGTCAAGGGAACGGTCGTATGCGCCGGAGGCGTCAGGGTTTTGCCGGCGGGCGTTACGTTCAAAAGCGGTGCGGCGCCCTCTTCGCGGACATTGCCGACGCCAATGGAGTAGCCGACGCTGGAAATGCCGATTGCGCGTCGGCGCGTCGGTGGGGTGATGCCGATCGGCGGCATGCCGTTGTACAAGGCTGGATTGAACGTATAGCTGTATGAGCCTTTATAGGGGAGCCAAGCAGGCAGAATAACCGGAAGTCCATAGCGTTCCAACGTCGGAATCGCCCACCAGAAGTCTGGATTCGGAACCCCGACAGGCAGCCCCAGCGTGGCCGCCTGCGCATTCAGCCTGCCACTCTGGGGCGCATGCGCCTCAGGGGAAGCGGAAGTCTTCCAAGCGCCAGCGCTATGGAAAATAAATCCTCCGAGGACGGCGCACAATGTGATATAGAGCAGTGATCGCAGGCTGTTAACCTTCATGATGGCCGACACATCCCTCGCGCATTTTCTATACAGACGATGAAGACGGCGCACTGGTTACACGAGTCGCCGAACAGTTTTCCGCTGAAGAAAGAACAATAAGACCGGTTGAATGACCAATCGGTTCCCAACCCGCGAAAGACCAAGAGAAAGGCCGTGATCCACGCAGGAGTATTTTTGTTGCTCAAACGGAGGGCAGCGGAACCGAGAGTCTGCAGAAACATTCCGGTCATCCTTGCGAAACGCATCGATAACTTGAGATAGCGTTCCGTGGTATACTGAAGGCAGAAGATTGGGTGTGAACGGAGGACAGAGGATGTCTGAACTGCTTGTGGAATACCGGGGATATGCCCAAACGCACGCTGTACTATTGGGCTCGGTTGTATGCGGGGCAGTTGGAGGAGGGCAACCGATACCGGACGTTGCAAAAGTCGTTTTGTTTTGCACTCAAACTTGGGATGAGCTTTTTTAGAATTAAATCAAGCTCTGCCACAAGTAATACGTTGCATAGCTTCGCCACGGTTCCCAGAGTTCCGCCAACCGCCTCACTTCCTCCTCCTTCGGTCGTTCCGCCATGCCATACAGCCGCTGTACTGCATTTTGCACACCAATATCCGCAGCAGGCATTACGTCCGGCCTTCCCATACCAAACAGAAGGAAGCATTCAACCGTCCATCGGCCGATCCCTCGAAGAGGCATGAGCGCGTCGTAAATCTCTTCATCTGCCAGATCCCTTAACCCACCAAGATGAACCCGTCCGTCGACGACCGCACGAGCAAAGTCGATAACATACTCTGCTTTGCGTTGGCTGAATGAAAGGCCCTGGAGATCGTTGTACGACCATCCGGCAACCTGTTCGGGAGAAGGGAAAATCGGCAACGAGATGTCGGCCCATTCTACGCTTTCACCGCCCAGGTCCACCAATCGCTCAACCAGAGTGGCGGCAAACTTTACGTTGAGCTGCTGCCCAATGATAACCTTGACCATTGACTCGAACAGATCGTTGTCCTGTATTGGACGCAGGCCGTACAGTTGTTTGATGAGACCATCCCATTCAGGCTGGATGTTCATCATTGAATAGAAATCCCGCATGTTTGCATTGGCAGAAAACATCCGTGACACCCTTGCTCGAACCTCAGATCTCTCCTTGTTCGACACATCAGCCGGGTAGATAAGACGGAGAACAGGATTGTCAACGGTTCCCCTGCCAACGACCGTGACAGGAACCACCCGTGTGCTCAAGCTGATTGCTCTGGTGTACGAAGCTCCATCGAAATCAATCACGGTAACCTTGGATGGCCGGGACAGTGGTCTGCGGAGCATTTGCGGGAAGTCAAAGGGTGCAACAGGAATCAACTCTTCCATCATGATGACTTCCTTTCCAAGCGCTGATCAAAAATCCCTTGTTCTGTTCATTATAATTGTTCGTCATGCCTCGGTCATCGTCCACCCGACTCCTCTACTTTTCATGGCGGTTCCGCCACAGAACGTACCCGATGCAGAGTACTCCGACCACAATGGGAATTTCTATAAACGTCCCGACGAACGGGTACGCAGCGAGGCAGAGACAACAGGCGATACCCGCACAAACCTTTCCTACCCACCAACGAATGAGCCGTACTCCGGCCGCCGTACCAAGAATGTACGTCGCAATTCCAAGCGAGTTCGGAATGTAGACCAAGTGGCTCATGCTGAGATTGAACGCAAACGTAACGATGAGTCCGCTCCCCGCCAACGCCCCGACCAACAGCGTCGCTCTTTGCGGGGTCGACCTGCGCTCACTGATGTGGTCGAACCATGCCGGGGCCAATTTCTCGTGGGAAAGTGCATACGCCAGCCGGCTGATACTAGCAACAAACGCATTCGTGGTGCCCAAGCAAATCACCAGTGCGATCACGGCCGTAACCACTGCTCCGCCTCTGCCGATTGTGTTTGCCATCACCTGCGCCAACGAGGCATTGTTCATGGCTTGGGCCATAGATTGCTGACCCACAGCGTACGAATGTGTCCCTACGACCGCCAACGCGATTCCGAAGTACAGCACGCCCACGATGACGACTGCACCCCAAGTGGCTCTCATCACATCTCGCTCCGGGTGATGAAACTCCGGCGCTAGGCTCGCAATCGCCTCCCATCCGAAAAACGACCAGAAGATAAGCATCGCCCCCCTGCCAACGGATCCCCATGTGGTCGAAGTGAATGGTGCGACGAGACCATCTATATGCATGGACGGAATCGCCAAAAGAACCGTTGCAAGCAAAACCGCAATGGTCAGTCCACTCGTCGCCAACTGCACCTTTCCACTTGTGCGCAACCCCAGATAATTGGCTGCAACGGCTCCTGCCAACAAAATCGCTGCGATAACAAATGCGACTCCGGGTTGCAGGCGAAAGACGTATGTCACATATTCGCCGCCGGTGAGTGGCACGATGAATTGTCCAGCGGAAGCGGCAATGAAATAGAACCATCCGATGAGAGCGCCGGCATACCTGCCAAAAGCCCTCTCGACAAATGTAGAGACTCCACCAGCACTCGGATACTCTCTTGCCAGGAAGGCAAACGTGCAGGAAAGCGGAATGCTGAGCAAAATCATCCCACCCCAAGAAAACAGAGCTTCCGATCCGGCAATCCCTGCAGTCATTCCAGGCAATATCAAAATACCTGATCCAATCACGGCCCCCACATAGAGGGCAATTCCCTGCCATACGGAGATGGAACGTTTCAACGTGCCCGACACATGATTCCCTCCCGAAACTATCGGTCGCGCTCTCGTCTCCGATCAAGTTCCGACCCACGCTTCCTCCAAGAGGCGAGGCGTCTTCCACTTCAGAGTCATAAAGCTCCCGTGTTGCGCCACGCTTCCTCGGTTTCATGAGGCGCAATCTCTATATATCACGCTGTCGTGCATGTCGGCTTTCGTGATCTTGCTGTCATATTCCCAGATGCTTACTTCATGGAGGCATCAGCGTTATAATTGGATGTGAGAGGTGATGAATCGTGGACGAAGCACTTTGGAAAGCAATTGTAAACTGCGAGCCAACATTCGACGGACGGTATTTTTACGGTGTGATGACGACAAGCATCTTTTGTCGCCCGTCCTGTCGTTCCCGAACTCCCTTGCGCGAGAATGTTCGCATATTCCGCAATGCGCATGACGCAGGAGCAGCCGGGTACCGCCCATGCAAGCGATGCCGCCCTGATGCATGCAGGCTTGGTCCAGATGAGGAGCTTGTTCAAGCAGCTAAAGAGATTATGGAACAACGCTACCAGGACTCCCTTACGCTGGACACACTTGCGCGAGAGCTCGCCATCAGCCCTTATCATTTGCACCGGGTCTTCAAACGTCTGACGGGCACAACGCCAGCCGATTATGTACTCGACAGGCGTCTCCGAGTGGCGCAAGAAGCGCTATGCTCTGAACCAAGCCGGACGGTCACGGACATCGCCATGGAAGCAGGATTCCGGAGCACATCACACTTTTCGACCGTATTCCAGAAGGAAACAGGGTTCAGTCCGAGCAACTATCGAAAATTATACTGGTTCACAATGAAGTAAAGATGGCCCCCTGTCTTGAACAGGTTGACGAATATCTGAGCGCCCGTCGGAAAACCTTTTCCGTCCCACTGGATCTCAGGGGAACCCCGTTTCAGGTCAAAGTGTGGCGCGCATTACTCGAGATTCCGTTTGGGGAGACGCAGAGCTATTCTCAAATTGGTTCAAGTATCGTGCATCCCACAGCTGCCCGGGCTGTGGGACTGGCAAATGGGGCCAATCCAATTCCGATTGTCGTACCTGGCCACCGAGTTGTTGGCAAGAATGGAGTGCTGAAGGGGTAGCGTGGAGGTGTGGATATGAAGGCAGATTTGTTGGCACTCGAAGCCCTCAAACTGATCCCGCGCGATTCTTCCTCTATTCAAAGCCAACACGCCGGCCGCGGCAGGCTGGTCATTCACGACACTGAGAACGGGAATCGCGCCTGGCATGCGAAAGAAGGCTCGATCCAGATGGAGATCGCATCCCTCTGGCACAGTTTCCATGTCAGAAAAGCCCGACGAAACTGTCCGCGCCCACATCAATTCCTCGTCCGACCTGGCAACCCGCACCCGCTCGTCGGCTTCTTCAAAGGGCGAATCCCATGATTCAAAATCGAGCACCCATCTGTAGGCGAAACTCGACAGTACATACGCTCGTTGTTGCAGAATTGTAATCAACGATGAATGGGCCAATGGACAAACTCGAATCACGCTTGGATGATGGTTTGATGCGTAGAACTGTTCGATTTGATTGACCATACCGTCGTCAACAGGCCTTGTTGCACATAACAGCCCGAGGGTCCAATAAGGAGGGGAGGGAGTTCGACTTTCTATGTTTATTCAAAATAATCGCAGGTCAAATCCTGAGTTGGGGGCTCCAGCACAGTGGTACTGTGACTTCAACGCTCAAGATGATGAATTACTTTTGATAAATCTCCATTGCATCTAGGTCGATAACAAACCGTCCTGCCGTAAGAATGTCTGCTCCCAACAGACCATTGATTCCGAAGTGGGAATCAAAGTTAACAAAATCCAATTTGACTTCGGACAGTTTAAACGTTCCAAACTCGATTGACTCAATCTTTTTACGGATAGACCGTTCGACACCACCAATGCCATGCATGACAACAATTTCATCATCAACATCGCCATAAATCCCCATATCATCAACCAGTTCCATTGATATCACTGAGTGGCTCGCGCCGGTATCAAGCACTAAATGGTCGATTAGTCTGCTTTGTCCTCGGAATGTTATCGTCATTGAGACAAATAGAAGACCATCAATTGGTGCGATCTTCAACTTGTGACCTCCTAAAGCCCACGCGAGAAACAATCTCCATAACCATTTCTGGTCTACCCGTATGATAGACAAAGTTTTCATGTTTGGCCCTTAGAAGTTCTCTAGTAGCCTCATGCGGATCTGGTATCGGACGAATAACCGCCATTTCATCTACATACAACTTGCTGCCATCTTGGTGCGATTTTAATGACTGCACCAGCACAAACTGATCCGGAAATAGCTCGCGAACCTCCGACCACAACATGGCTGATCACCATCCGTCTCATTAGTCACCTGTATTATACCATTTTCCGAATTGAGATAGGGTGTATTCTGTCGTATAACTGTCCATTAGCGACGTATACCGGTTGAATAGCTGCCCAGTATCGATTGACTGCCGATCACAATGAGCACACCAGCGGTAGTCTGCGCAGTGCAGACCGCCGCTGGTGTGCTCAACGCCGCGAACGCGGACGGGATGGTTTTTCCCACATCCATCCCATCCACCCGTCAACCAAGCGTGGAAGTGTCCGCCTTCGCACCGACGGCCAACGCAGGCGCCGCCTGCATGGTCAATGCCTCATACTCGCGATCGGACAGCACGGATTTTTCACCCTTCATCATCAGCCAGTAGCTGAACATCCCTCCGAGCAGCCCGAACAGCCACCCCCCGCTCCACAGAAAATAGAGCGGCGGAATCACCAGCCCCAACAATGCGATGCCCCAACCGATCAATAGGGCGTAGACTGCCTTCAGGTTGAATCCGCGCGAATAATCGTAGCGTCCGTCCATCGTGTAGAGTTGCAGCAAATCCAGTCTGCGCGAGCGGACCAGCCAATAATCAGCGATCGCGATTCCATCGAAGGGGCCGAGCAATACGCCGTATGTGCCAAGCCAGGTGAAGATGTAATTGCTGAACTGCGCCATGACATACCACGGTTGCATGGCTAAAGCGAGAACCCCCGCCATGATCGCACCCAGCGCAAAATTGATCCGGCGCGGCGACAGATTCTCAAACGCCCTGGCCGGCGCCATCACATTCGCGCCAACATTTATGGTAACGGAGGAAAGGATGACAACAATTCCGGCGATGACGACAATAAATGTGGGAAATTTCAAAATCAGATCGACCGGATTCCATAGCGGCTGACCGTACAGGATGACTGTGGCAGATGTCACCGCGATTCCGATAAAGGAAAACAGCGCCATCGTCAAGGGCATGGACAAAAATTGCCCCATCGTTTGCCCCTTTTGGGTTTTGGCATAGCGAGTGTAGTCAGGAATGTTGAGAGCGAGGGTTGCCCAAAATGCGATAACCCCAATCACCGAGGGATAAAATGTCGCCCAGAACGCCAGGCCGTGAATCTTGGCGGGGGCGCTCAGGATCGTTCCAAATCCCCCCGCGCTCGCGCCCGCCCAGACGAGCAGCACGATGGCCGACACCGCCAGAGTCGGCGCCGCAAATACAGCCAGTTTGCCGATCGCCTGCGGACCTCTGGTCGCGACCGCCACGTTGATCAGCCAGAAGACCGTAAACGATATCCCTAAATGCCAGGCGATCGCTTCCCATCCCGGCACGATGCGGCCCAAAATCGCGTCCAGCGCCAATCCGCCAAACCAGCAATTGATGCCAAACCACCCGGCCGCGATCACCGCTCTCGCGAGCGCCGGGATATGCGCGCCGCGACTTCCAAACCATAGACGGGCAAAGACAGGATACGGAATGCCAAACTTCGTGCCGGCGTGTGAAACGAGCAGAATCGGTATCAGTACAATCAGGCTGCCAACCAGAATCGTCAAAACCGACTCCCACCAATTCATTCCCAGTGCGATCATGCCGCTTGCCATCGAATAAGTGGGCAAACAAATGCTCATTCCAATCCACAGCGAGGCAAATTTGACGCCAGGCCAGGTATGTTCCTCTGTCGTGCACGGACGTAAATCTTCATTCCACAGCGCCCGATTGCCGCTGACACTGGCAATCGCCGAATCGGTCAGTGCGACCACGTCGCCACTGGCAACTTGTGTAGCCATGTACCGTCCCCCTACTCCGTAAGTTCGAGTCAGCTCGCCGCGTCCATGAAATCGGCGTTCCAACCGACTCCGATACTCAAGTTTCACTTGCCGGTTCGCTTGCCGTTTGCAAACTCCAATCCTGCGAGTCTTGTCCGTATCGTTCACAGGCGCAACGTTGCCTCTACGGCAAAAGACGCGTCATGTCTCCGTATGTCTCCGGCCTCCTGTCCCGATAAAACTGCCAGGTGTTGCGGACTTCGGTCATCACCTCCCGATCCATGTCCCCGATCACGATCTCGTCGCGATCACGACTGCCCATCGCCACGAAACTGCCCCGCGGATCTACCAGATATGACTGCCCGTAAAACTCGCCCATGTTCCAGGGCGTCTCATACCCTACGCGATTGATCGCCGCCAGATAATAGCCGTTGGCCACCGCGTGGGCGGGCTGTTCCAGTTTCCAGAGATATTCCGAGAGTCCAGCCACCGTCGCCGATGGGTTGAACACGATCTCCGCCCCATTTAACCCCAGCAAGCGCGCTCCCTCCGGAAAATGTCTGTCGTAACAGATATAAACCCCGATCTTGGCGTACGCCGTCGTAAAGACGGGATAACCCAGATTGCCCGGCTTAAAATAATACTTCTCCCAAAATCCGCATCCCGCCGGCCCCGCCTGCACTTGCGGCAAGTGCTGCTTACGGTACTTGCCGAGATACTTCCCGTCTGCGTCGATCACTGCGGCCGTATTGTAATACACGCCCGGCAACTCTTCTTCATACACGGGAACAATCAGCACGACGCCAAGTTCCTTGGCGAGATCCTGCATCAATCTGACTGTCTCTCCATCTGGCACGCGCTCGGCGGCCGCATACCACTTTGGATTTTGTTCCGTGCAGAAATAGGGGCCGAAAAATATTTCTTGCAGGCAGACGATTTGCGCTCCCTGCGCGGCCGCCTCGTGAATCATCCTCACATGCTTTTCGATGGCCGCCCGCTTATGCACTGCGACTGGTTCCCCGCCGTCTACATCGTGATGCGTCTGCAAAAGTCCAATCCTCACTCTGGAATCCATAGGAATCGCCTCCAAATAATAGCTCAGTTACACTTGAACCGGAGAAATCGGATCGCACCTTTGAAACTGACCCATTCCCGGTCTGCCCACAAACTGGTCTTGATCTACGATCATTTCGCCGCGCAAGAACACATGCCTCGGCTTCCCCATGACCTGAAAACCCTCAAAGATATTGTTATCCACATTCATGTGGTGCGTGGCCGCCGAGATCGTGCGCTGCGCTTTGGGATCCCACACGACAATATCAGCGTCACTGCCAACGGCGATGGCGCCTTTGCGGGGAAACAGTCCAAACAGTTTCGCGGCGTTCGTGGATGTCAAGGCCACAAATTTATTCAGGCCGATTCGCCCCTCATGAACGCCGTGGTGATAGAGGATGGACATCCGGTCTTCGATCGTCGGAGATCCATTCGGGATCCGCGAAAAGTCGTGCCGCCCCAGTTCCTTTTGACCTTTCAGATTGAAGGAACACTGATCCGATCCAAACACCTGCAATTCCAGGTTGCGCAACTTATTCCAGAGTACACCCTGGTGCCACTTATCACGCAGCGGCGGCGACATCACATACTTCGCGCCTGCGAAGTCGGGGCGCTCATAATCCGTGTAATCGCACACCAGATACTGTGGGCAAGTCTCCCCGTATATGGGCAATCCGCGCTTGCGCGCATCGCTGATCGCGTCCGCCGCCTGGGCGCAAGTCACGTGCACCACGTACAGAGGAGCCCCCGCGATCTCCGCTAAGCGAATGGCCCTCACGGTGGCCTCCCCTTCAGCCTCAGGGGGACGTGTGAGCGCGTGGTATTTGGGCTCCGTCTGACCGTTTGCCAGCGCCTCTTTCACCAGCACCTCGATCACATCGCCATTTTCCGCATGCACCTGCACCAGCGCCCCAACGCGCGCCGCCATACGCAGGACCCGAAACAGCGTCTCGTCATCCACCTGCAGGTTGTTTTTGTAAGCCATGAATAACTTAAATGAGGAGACACCCTCACGTTCGACAATCTGCGGGATCTCCTGCATCACTTCATCCCGCATATCCCCAATCATCATGTGAAACGCATAATCGATAGCGGCCTTGCCTTCCGCCTTGCGATGCCATGTACGCAATGAATTGGATAACGTGTCTCCCTTTTGATGAAGCGCGAAGTCCACGATGGTCGTGGTGCCGCCAAAGGCGGCCGCAATCGTTCCCGTACGAAAGTCGTCCGCCGTCACCGTGCCGCCAAACGGCATATCGAGATGCGTGTGCGGATCGATTCCCCCCGGGAACAGGTAGCACCCCTCTGCATCCACCACGCGATGATCACCAGGTGCTATACCGTTCGCCAAAACCGCGACAACGCCGTTCTCCATCAACACGTCCGCCCGACTGACATCGCTTGCCGTGACAACCGTTCCACCTCGGATTAACGTTCCCATCCAAACACCCCCAGCGTGTGATCAATTCAAGAACTAAAGGGCCTGGCGTTCCCGCCAACTGAACGCGGGACCCCCAGAATCGACGCGCGCCATCTCGATGCAATTCTCCACAGGGCATACGATCGAGCACAAATTACACCCTACGCACTCCTCCTCATCCACCACGAGCGCCATTTGCCCCGATCCGTCAGGCGCCCGGTCGATGCATTGGTGCGCGGCGTCCTCGCACGCGATGTAGCACTTATTGCAGCGAATGCACTTGTCCTGATCGATCCGCGCCGCCACTTTGTACTCGAGATTCAGATCTCCCCAGTTCCCGACGCGGCCGACCGATTTGCCCACAAGATCCATCGCCGATGAAAGCCCGCGAGCGTCGAGGTACTGGTTCAACCCGTCAATCATGTCTTCCACGATGCGAAATCCATGATGCATGACCGCCGTGCAAACTTGCACCCCGGAAGCGCCCAGCAACATGTACTCGACCGCGTCCTGCCACGTCGACACGCCTCCGATGCCGGAAATCGGAATTCCCACCAAGGGGTCGCGCGCACAATCCGCCACCATGTTGAGCGCAATCGGTTTGACCGCCGGTCCGCAATAACCGCCGTGAGCGCCTCTTCCGTCCACATTCGGGATGGGCGTCCACGTATTCAGATCCACGCCTATCAGGCTGTTGATCGTGTTGATCATGCTGACCGCGTGGGCGCCGCCTTGCGCCGCTGCGCGCGCCGTATAACGAATGTCGGTGATGTTCGGCGTCAACTTGACGATCACCGGAACTTCGGCCACTTCGACGACCCACTCGGTGGCCTGCCGGAGAAACTCAGGCGACTGGCCGACCGCCGATCCCATCCCTCGTTCGGACATACCGTGCGGACAGCCGAAATTCAACTCAAAGCCATCCACACCCACGTCCTGTACTCTCTTGACGATCTCCTGCCACACCTCCTTTACGTTGTCGACCATCAGCGACGCGATGACCGCGCGATCCGGAAAGGCGCGCTTCACCTCCCTGATTTCGCGCAAATTGTCCTCGAGCGGTCGATCCGTAATCAGTTCGATGTTGTTGAACCCCAACATACGCGCTCCCTCGAAATGAAACCCGCCAAAACGCGACGACACGTTGACAATCGGATCGCCGAGCGTCTTCCAAACAGCCCCGCCCCATCCAGCCTCAAACGCTCGCATCACTTGATACCCGCTATTCGTAGGCGGAGCGGAAGCGAGCCAGAATGGATTCGGGCTCTTGATCCCGCCCACATTTACAGACAGATCAGCCATGGGATTCACCTCGCCACTTTTCAGATTCGTCCGCCGCCAACAAGTGCTGATGAACGGCGGCGGCGGCGATTTTGCCCTGCTCAGCCGCTTCCACCACCATTGCATCGCCCACGCCCCGCCGAAAGGCGCAATCCCCCGCCGCAAACACGCCAGGCTGATTCGTTCTCATCTGTTGATCGACCCGGACAGATCCACCGTCGTGGATAATGTGCAGCGCATCCAATAGGCTCGTTAGACGTGATTGCCCTGTGCTGCGGATCACCGTATCAACTTCCACCGTAAATTCCGTTCCAGGCATCGAAACAGGAATCGGGCGTTCGGAATTATCGGATAACTCAAGCCGTGTTTTCACAAACTCCACGGCGCGCACCCGGTTCCCCTCGCCCAAGATCCGAACAGGCGCGCACAGCCACCGAAATTCCACGCCTTCCTGCTTGGC
Organism: Bacillota bacterium; assembly: GCA_021805735.1. Taxonomy (GTDB): domain Bacteria; phylum Bacillota; class Bacilli; order Alicyclobacillales; family SLC66; genus JAKADD01. The sequence goes on along the minus strand of JAJZEE010000027.1, from coordinate 26,581 downwards.
AAAGTCGTATTCAAACGGATAGGCTGTCATCTCACGCGCGGTTCTGCGATAATAAATCGCGACGTTTTCCGCATTCAACCGCTTGCTGCACGTGGCGGCGTCAATGGCTGTGTTGCCCGCTCCGATCACGACCACGCGATCCCCGATATCGCCAACGCTTTGTCCTGATTTCACCTGAGAGATGAAGTCAAGCGCATCCCATACGCCCTGCAAATCCTCCCCCGGGATCTGTAAGGGAGGAACGTTTCCCATACCGAACGCCAACACCAGAGCGTCGAAATTGTCTACCAGATCCCCGATGGATACATCTCTGCCAACAAGGACGTTCGTCTGCACAGCGACTCCCAGTTTCACGACCTGTTCCGCTTCCCACAAGGCGACGGCGCGGGGAAGGCGAAAGGGAACAATGCCGTATGTGTTCAACCCGCCAAGCTGCTCCTTCGCCTCATAGATCGTCACCGCATGCCCAAACCGGGCAAGTTCTCGCGCCGCAGCCAGTCCCGCCGGACCACCTCCCACTACAGCGACGCGTTTGCCGGTCGCCGGTCCGGGCGAAAAGAGGTCGATATTCCTTTCTCGCACCCAGTCTGTTGAGTAGCGCTGCAAATCGCTGATGCGGATGGGCGCCGCATCCTTTCCCAAGACGCACGCCCCCTCGCATAGGTCTTCCGTTGGACAGACCCTGGCGCAACTCGCGCCCAGCGGATTCGCGTCCATAATCACCCGCGCGCTTCCTGTGACATTGTCAGTGGTGATCTTGCGGATGAACGATGGAACGTCGATATGCGTCGGGCAGGCTGCGGCGCACGGAGCGTCATAACAGTACAGACAGCGATGAGCCTCTGTCAAAACTTCGACTTTGGTAAGTGGCTTGTGGACGTTTTGCTCCAGCCGATGCTGCGGCTGATCACTCAAGGCAAACTCGCTCAATGTGCATGCCCCCTTTTCAGAAAATCGCCGCAGGCGTATTTTCTTCCCGGTTGTTGATGCCGCGCAGCGGCATGAAAGTCTATTGTCAATAATACCATCGCCCCTGCTGTGCCTGGACGGATCATGCATTGCACTGCCGCTCAAACATGTGCGGCCCAAAGGCCGCAAAACTCGCTGCCGTGCAATGCATGATCCGTCCAAGCGAGTTACTGTCATCCCTGTCGATCGGATTCACATGCTGCGGCCCTGCTCAGACACGGCTGCGCCGAACTCGCGACGGGCACAGCATGTGAATCCTCCCCAAGCGGGCGTCAATCGTTTAACCAGCGCGTCGTAATCATCTTTTTCTTCGTATAAAACTCGACGCCGTCGCGTCCCGTGGCGTGCAAATCCCCATAAAACGAGCCTTTCCAGCCGCTGAACGGGAAGTATGCCATCGGCGCCGGCACGCCAATGTTGACTCCGAGCATACCCGCCTCGATCTTTTCACGAAACACGCGCGCCGCTTTTCCACTGCTCGTGTACAGCACGGCCGCGTTGCCAAGCTCAGACCGGTTCGCAACCGCAATGGCGTCCTCGAGATCCTGCACGCGAATAATGCTCAGGACGGGGCCAAAAATCTCTTCGCGCGCGATCGTCATTTCCGGCTTAACGTGATCAAACAATGTCGGCCCCAGGAAGAACCCTTTGCCGACAGACGCATCTACGACGCGACCGTCCCGAAGAGGCGTCGCGCCCTCCGCCACACCCGATTCTATATAACTCACAATGCGAGCGCGATGCTCATCGCGAATCACAGGCCCGAGTTCCTTGCCTGGTTCCAGCCCATCGCCGATCCCCATGCGATCCGTAGTTTCTGCGAGAAGCTGAATAAATTCGTCTGCGATCTTCTCCTCGACCAGCAAAACACTGCCCGCCAGACACCGCTCACCTGCATTTCCAAACGCGGAACTGATCAGAATATCAACCGTCTTTTGCATGGGCGCGTCCGACAGCACGATGTGGTGGTTCTTGGCCCCCGCAAGCGCCTGAACTCGCTTGCCGTGCGCGGCCGCCGTCTTGTAGACGTACTTCGCGACGGGCGCCGATCCGACAAATGATACTGCCTTGATCGTCGGGTGTTCAAGAATCCGGTTGACAACCTCTTTCGCGCCATGCACCACATTGAACACGCCGTCTGGCAAACCGACCTCAAGCAGCAGTTCCGCCAGGCGGTTTGACGAAAGCGGCGTGCGTTCGGACGGTTTCAGGATAAATGTGTTTCCGCACGCGATGGCAATGGGAAACAACCACATGGGAACCATGCACGGGAAATTAAACGGCGTTATACCGGCCACCACCCCGACGGGAAAACGAATCATCTCCGAATCAATCTCCCGTGACACGTTCGGCAATACGCTGCCCATGAGCAACGTTGGAATGCCGCACGCAAACTCCACCACTTCGATGCCGCGCCGAACTTCTCCGCGCGCGTCGTCGAGATTTTTCCCGTTTTCCAGCGTGACAAGCCGGGCCAACTCATCCTTGTGGAGCTCCAGGATATCGCGGTAGCGAAACATGACACGCGCCCGCTCTGCTGGCGGAACCTGACTCCACTCCTCGAAAGCCGCCGCCGCCGCTGCGGCGGCGCGATCCACATCTTCGCCGCTTGAGAGAGGAACCTGAGCGAGCAGTTCTCTGGTTGACGGGTTGGGAACATCCAGCCTCTCAACCGCATTGGCCTCAACAAACCGACCGTTGATCAGGTTTTCCAATACCTTCATGACAATAGTGCCTCCCCATGTATATCCTCTACTGCATGTGCTTCAGCTCCGGATGCGTTTCATACATCTTCTCCAAAGCATGCTTCATTACTGCCAGCGCCTCTTTCACCTGCGCTTCCGAAACAGTCAGCGGCGGGGTTATGCGCACCGTATTGCCGTACAACCCTCCTTTTCCGACAAGCAATCCATGTTCCTTTGTGAGTTCAAAGAACTCTGCGACAAGATCCGGCGCCGGTTCCTTATTGGCGCGCACAAATTCGACGCCCTGCATAAGTCCCTTTCCACGCACGTCGCCAAACACCGGATACTGCCGCTGCAGTTCTTCGAGACCGTCACGCAACAACTGGCCTTGCACACGCGCATTCTCCATCAACTGCTGTTCCGTCATGACATCGAGCGTAGCCAGGGCCGCTCGCATGGACGCCGGATTGCCGCCAAATGTTGAGATTGTCGGTCCGCGGTAAGATTCGGCCACCTCGCGCGTGGCTATGACCGCACCGATCGGCATCCCGTTTGCAAGCCCTTTGGCAAATGTCATCAACTCCGGTTCCACCCCGTAGTGCTCAATCCCAAACCATTTGCCCGTGCGGCCGAAACCCGTCTGCACCTCGTCTGCAATAAAGAGTCCGCCATACTTGCGCACGATCCTGGCGACCTCAGCGAAGTAATCGTCCGGAGGCGTGATAAACCCTCCGACACCCTGAATGGGTTCCGCGATCACTGCAGCAATTCTGCCCGCAGTCGAAGTGCGAATCGTTTCCTCCATGTCCTTCGCGCATTCCAGTCCGCACTGATCAGGCCTCTTGCCAAATGGACATCGGTAGCAGTAGGCGTTCATCGCATGTGTGACACCTGGTACGCCGGCCAGTCCAAGCCGCCAGGGCGATTGTCCTGTCAGCGCCATCGCCAGAGCGGAGCGGCCGCTATAGCTGTGACGCAATGCGATTACTTCGTATGCTCCCGTGGCCAGACGGGCCATGGTGATGGCCGTTTCGTCCGCTTCCGTTCCGCTCGACGTAAAAAAACTCATCGTCAAACCGCCGGGCGTCAGGTGCGCCAGACGTTCGGCCAGGTCTACCATGGACTGATGGAGATAAAGTGTAGAGATGTGCGTCACCTTATTAATCTGATCGATAATCGCAGCATTGATTCGGGGATGGGCATGTCCGACAGAAACGGTGAGAATGCCGCCAAAAAAATCTAGATATTGACGATTCTCCGTGTCGTAAAGATAACAACCATCACCATGATCCATCACGATCGGTTCGTCGTAATAAGTGCTTACGCCAGGAACCAAGTACTTCTCCTTACGCGAGAGCAACGTGTCGCTCTGAGTATCTGAATCCGTTGCCTGCACAATGACACCTCTCCTCGTATGTGCTAGAATCTTTTCAACAAACTGCATACTTTCTGGCGCAAACCAACCTGACGATTGATATGAAGATATCACATTGGTCGGAAGCAAAGCATGTGACACATCGTATGATGTGTCGACAGAAAAATATGACAATTTGTCGCGTCGGAGCAGACAGCCCTGCCGCCGCGCCCCATCAGCAGGATGAAAAACTCCGCTCGTCAGGATTCATATGCTGTGCCCGTCGCGAGTTCGGCGCAGCCGTGTCTGAGCAGGGGCACAGCATATGAATCCGCCTGGCAGGCACATTTTTCGGATTAGGAGTGAGTTCGTGCACAGCCCTCTGCGCATCCAGGATGTATTGATGCGCCCGGTATTCAAAGGCGCGCAGTTGCTGGCCGGAGCGTCCGGCATTGACCGACCTCTACGATGGATTCATATTTTGGACGTTCTTGAGGTGCGAGACATGATTCGCGGCGGCGAACTTGTTCTCACAACCGGTATGGGTTTCAGCCGTTGTACAGAGGACTTTCGATCCTATGTTGAGCAACTGATTGAAGGCAAAGCCGTAGGACTCTGTATGGAACTTGGAACGGCGATCAAGGAGGTGCCGCCGGAAATCCTGCAGATTGCCGACGAACATGACTTCCCGTTGATCGTGTTCACCTTCCAGGTGCGCTTTGTCGACATCACGCAAGATGTGCATAGCCTCATTCTGGGCAGACATCACAAATTGCTCGACGATGTGGAGCATATCGCGCGCCGATTGCAACAGTACACGGTAGGCGCTTTAGGCATGCAGCACATCCTTGCGTTTGTTCGAGAAGTCACGGGGCACACCGTACTGTATTTCAGAAATGGGCAAAAACCAGTCGTGCTGCCGCAGACGCGCACAGACCCCACAGCCGTCGCCAAAGATTTTGTCGAAGCATTGCAAATTGATATGGACGGCATGATAGAGCCTGTCGTCTTTCCTATTCCAGATACGTGCACTTTGAGACACAAATGCGAAGTCGCCATTGCGCAGACGGTGTTTGTCGCCGGCGTACCAAGGGCAACGCTTGTGCTCCTGTGCGCTGCCGACCAGGTGAACGAATACCTGCTGATGGTTGTCGACCGCTCGACAAGCGCGCTGGCGCAAGACGAATTTCACCGTCTGGCCGTTCAGGAACAACAGTTGTTTCATGAACAGGATTGGGTGGAACAACTCATTCGGGGAGAGAAACTCCAACAATCGATCGCAGACTCCACCGCGCAAGACCGGCGCGAAAACCGCTACTGCACTGTGATTATTCACATACCCGGACTCGTGATCAACGTTTCGGAGCAATTCGGCGAGGACTGGCGCGATCATCAATTACCACTGTCCATGTTAATTCGCGTCCCGTTTACCCGAGAGCAATTTCGGCCCTATTTGTCCCTCCGCCGCGATGCGATCATTGCTGTACTCGAATATGACGGACAACAAACAACCTGGAAACCGCGAATTACCGCTGCGATCGAACAACTGCACGCGATTCTGCGCAAAAACGGCGTGGAAAATCAGGGTATCTTCGTGGGAGTGGGACGAGAGGTCAACGTTTTGTCTGCCGTCGAACGAAGCTATCAGGAGGCCGTAACAGCCCTCACGATTCGCAGCAGAACCTCCGATTCGGACATATTCTTTTACGATGACGCGGGAATTTATCGCTGGGTCTCCATGTTGGGACCGAATGAGCAAGCGCGGCAGTTGGCAAATGACGACCTCCAGTCAGTCATCGAGTACGATCAGAAACACCACACGGGTCTGTTTGAGACCTTGCGCGTGTATCTTGATTGCGACCGATCCAAACAGCAAACGGCGGATCGACTTTTTATCCACAGGCAAACTTTGTACCACCGACTGGAACAGCTCGATCAACTGCTCGCCATCGACTTGGCGGATCCAGTCAGACGCCTCGCCCTTCATGTTTCCGTGTATTACCATCTCCTGAATCCGTGAAAGAGGACGGTAACCTCCAGACAATACAGAGGACCCTTCCGGATTTCACACAATCTGCGTCACTGGCGATTGCGGTCGCAGCCTCGCGAGAAAACGCCGGCGCGAGGCTGCCGCCACTCACACCATCTCGGGCTCAACCGAGCCTTCGACAACAGGATGATCCTTCAGACGCAGCACCTTCCTCCGGATCCACAACAGCGTGTCATACGAACTCGGCACGATGATCAGGGTCAACAGCGTGGAAGTCAGCAGACCGCCGATCACGACGATCGCAAGCGTACTTGAGATGACGCCCGCTCCGGTTGAATAGGCCAGCGGCAACAAGGCGCAGATGGTAGCCGTGGCCGTCATCAGAATCGGCCGCAACCGAATGGCGCCCGCTTCGACGATTGCCTCTCGCACCGGCATGCCCGCCATCTGATTGCGACGCACGCGATCCATCAGCACAATCGCGTTTGTCACCACTATGCCGATGAGCATCAGAAACCCGATCATACCCGGCATACCCAGAGGCTGGTGAACGATCCACAGGGCGTTCGCGCCTCCGACCAGGCAGAAGGGCAGCGCCGTCAAAATGGCCAGCGGCGCGGCAAATTCGCTGAAGGTCAGCAGCATGATCATGAACACCAGAACCAGGGAGGCGACCATGGCCAGCGCGAGGTTCACGAATCCGTTGTTCATGGATTGAGCGGCCCCCTGTTGTTGCCAGGTGACGTCACTCGGCAGTTTGAGTTGGGCGATGTCATGGTTGACCTGCGCCGTGACGCCGCTCGCGTTGGCTGTCGTGATCTGCCCCGTCACGGCGATGTACGGGTTTTGGTTGAGCTGCGTGATCTCCGTCGGACCATTGGCGATGGCCACGGTGGCCACGTCGCCCAGGCGCACGGACTTGCCCGTCATCGTATTGATCAGTTGATTGCGGATAGCCGACAGTTGTCCGAGTCCACCGGGCGTCTGCAGACGCAGGATGAGATCTGGCTTCGATGATCCGATCTGTGCGTAGCCGATCTTTTGTCCCGTCACCATGGTTTCGAGCTCAGAGGCGATCATCGCGGGACTCACCCCGTACTGAGCAGCCCGCTGCGCTTGCACATTGACGACCACCTGAGGCTTGGCCGCCTGCTCCGTGGTGATGACCCCGGCCAGTCCCGGGATGCTCCGAATGGCGTTCGCGATCTGCCGGCTCGCGTGGGCCATGTCCGCGTAATTGGCCGAATTGACCTGGATGAACAGTTGATTCTGATTGGACAGTCCATTCTGCCCCGACACGGTGATCGACTTGGCTCCATGCACCGCCCGCAGCCGCTCTCGCAACAGCGTGGAGAAATGCGCGGGCGCGCTGTTCGTAAGCTCGACGCCAAGGGCTCCCTGAACACCCTGTGCATAGCTGTCGAACAACTTGACGCCCGGTTGTGTCTGCAGAATCTGTTCGATCTGCTGAACAATGCGTTCGGTCTGCGAGAGCCGGGCGTTGTGGTGCATCGTCACGTTGACGGAGTAGGACTGGGTCTGGCCGGATGGCAGGAAATTGAACCCGATCTGCGTGGCCAGCACCGCGCCGCTCTCCAGCAACAGGGCGAGCGAGACGATCGCCACCAGCCACTTGCGCCGCAGGGCTCCGCGTAGAATGCGGACGTAGGCGCGCTGCAACAGTCCCTGTTCAGCGGCCCGATGCCTGGTTCGCAACAGGGTCCATTTGCTGATCAGGGGCACGACGGTCACCGCCACGAGCAGGGAGAAGAGGAGGGCGACGATCACCGTCCAGGCAAACGGCGCAAAGAAATGGCCGACGATGCCCGGCACAAAAGCCATTGGCAAAAACACCGCGACGGTGGTGGCGGTGGAACTGGCGATGGCCGATCCCACTTCCCCCGTTCCCTGCAGCACCAGTTGCGGGTCATGGGTTTTCGCCGCGCGAATCCTTCTGTAGAGATTCTCGATGACGACGATGCTGTCGTCCACGACGCGTCCGATGGCCACCGCCATGCCTGAGAGTGTCATGATATTAAGCGTATACCCGACCAGATTCATGACGGTGACAGCGGCCAAAACGGAGAGAGGAATAGCGATGACAGCGACGATGGTGGCGCGCCAGTTGCGAAGAAACAGAAGTGTGACCAACATGGCAAACAGCGCGCCGAGCGCAGCCTCGCGCATCATGCTCTGTACGGAATCGCGGGTTTGCTTCGCCTGATCCTGCAAAGGGGTGACGACAAAATGAGGCGGCAGATGAAGTTTGGCCAAAATCGCTTTCGCTTGCTGCACCAGCGTCACCACATTGGCGTTGCTCGTTGCCTGGATCCCCACAACCACCGCCGGTCGGCCGTCGAGTCGTGTAATGAGCCCGCCCGAGGTCGGCGTGCGATACGCCACCGTCGCGATGTCGCCGAGCGTCACGGTCTTCACGCCGAGCGCGGGAGCGACAGACGCGGCAGACCCCGTTGCCGTCTGCCCAAGCGTCGGCGACTGAAGTTCACTCTGGCCGATCGGTGTTCCCCGTTGGGTCGCTGCGCCCAGGCTGGCCGTGATGGCGCGCAGTTTGGTCTCGAGTGTGGACTGCTCCGTCTGCAGCGCGATCGCCTGCGCCTGAAGCGTCGCCAGTTTGGCCTGCGTCGCTTGACTCGTGGACGACTGCTGACGGAGCAGGGCCATTTGCGTCTGTATTTGCGCGGAAGCGACAGTGAGTGAGTTGAGTTGGTTTGACAGTTGGATCTCCGCCTGCAAAGCCGCGTCCATTTTTGCGAGAGAACCGAGACCCGTTCCGAGCGCGGACATTCCCGAACTCACGCCTTGAAACGCATTCTTGAGACCACTCATATTCTGTGTCACAGTGACGATGGGAACGGCGCGAATCTGGGCGAGCGACGCATACTGATTGTGCAGAACGATCGGCATCTCGACGCCGCCGATCCGCGTGTCGCCCGTGGGCGCGTTGAGTTGGTTGGCCTGCAGCGCCGAAGCGACATCCTGCAGCGTGACACCGTTCGCGCGGGCCAGCGCCGGATTCACGTCAATGTAAATGGAACGCTTGGCGGCGCCGCGAATGTCGACGCTGCTGACGCCGTTTATGCCAAGCAAGGCCGGCTGCACCGTCTGCTTGGCATAGTCCTGGATCGGATACAGGCTGCCAGGCGCGGACAGCGCGAACTGAAACACATCGGGGCTCCCCGGCGTGACCTGCTGGATCTGCACGGGACCGGCGGCGGACGGAAGTCCGGCGCCGTTGACCGCTGAGTGGACATCGCGGAGTATGGAAGCGATCGGTCGGTTGTAGTGAAATTCGAGGCTGACATTTACAGAACCGGCAACGGAGAAATCGTACATATTTTTCAGGCCGCTGATGCCCGCAAACGCCTTCTCCAGCGGTCGCCCGACATCTTGATACGCCTGCTGGGGCGTGCTTCCCGGATAGGGGACCATAACCTGCACCCATGGTATCGCAACGTTCGGGTATTCCTGCATGGGAATCGCCGAGCCGGAATACAGCCCGACGCCGATGAGAAAAAACACCAGGATGGCGACGACGGCCCCATTTTTCAGGGCGAATGCTGTGAACCGTGACAACAACGGGCATCCCTCGTTCCTCGAGTTTTGTCTGCTGAGGTTGTTCAAAAAGGAACCAGAACTCGCCGATGCACTGCCGCTGATCGCGGGTGAACGCTGTCCATCTGATGCCGGACAGTTCTTCCAGCGAGTTACACAACGGGTATGGTCCAGTGACTGAGCGTCTCGCGGACGCGCGCGACCCTCTCACTATCCCATTCGATGGCCGGATCGGGTTCCAGAAGTGCTGAGGCGATGCTGGCGAGACCCAATCCCGGCAGCGACCACTCGTCCTTGGTCTGCGCGCCGAACGGACTCGCCAACACTCTCTGTTCTGCAAGGCCCGGCGACGTCAGCGCCATGATGACAAGTCCACGCATGTTGGCGGAGAGGAGCGTGGCGAGGGATGCGAACGTCACACCACACTCCGGGCGAATCCGGAAGCCGAAGATCTCCGCCATGCTCTCCCACGCCTTGGCGATCCGTTCCGCGCGATCGTTCTCCGACCTTGTCAGGGTCGCTTGAACCTCATCACGCAACTCACCATCATCAAGACTCATGGACGTCGCGTGCAGAGCGATGTACGTCCTCCACCCCGGAGAAGAGTAGATGGCTTGAAAGTCCTGGAGCGACAGCTGCCGCAAGAGCTCGACGACCAGGCCCTGCCGCAGTTCAGGCGTTTCGAGCCAGAGCAGGCGCTCTTTCACGATGCCGCGCATCATCTCAATCTCGTCGTTGACGATCTCTGGAGTCGCATCCTTGGCAAGCTCCTTGACGAGGTCGCTCAAGAAGAGGTCCTTGTAAGGCCATCTGCGATAGACAGCGCTTCGCGAGACATCCGCTTCGCGGATCACGTCCTCCATGCTGATATGCTCCAGGCTTACCGTCAGGCCAGTGCGGGTAACCATGGCGACTGCGGCACTCAGCATTCGCTGCTCGGTCTCCCTGTCCGAGATGCGACGGGCTCTTCGCGCAAGTCCTGTGGGGGATTGCTGAGATCCCTTCAAAAAATCCTCTCCTCCTGTCTTTGAGACACTATGTTTCAAGTTTGATGTATGATATATTAATACAAACGCCTCCGCATTGCAACGGGTTGAGTAACGACGTCATCGGCACAACTGCCTCCGTAAGGGGCGCCGCTCTGCTCTCGGACGGCCGGATCACCGGAGCGACTTTTCGGGTGAACCTCACCAAAGTCGTCGTCAACGGCAAGCCACAGCCGCTGTTCGCCAGGAGTCTCGATACCAATGTCTTCCTGCTGGCCGTGATCACGCTCACTCGCCCAGTGGTTCTGACGGCGGAGTTCGCCGGCGGCGCCGCGTTGCAAACCACAGTCACCGCCATGCTCACGCTGCAGAGCGTCACGCACCGTGCGACCTTCCCCACCTCATGGCGCCGGAACGAAGCGGACCTGGACGCGGTGGGATTCATCCCGATCGCGTTCCGGGAATGGGGCATCCAAGGGCCGCAGGGGTACGGTTTCATCTGGTCGCTGGCCGACCACGGCGTGGCGGAGTTTCTTCACGTGCTTCGGCGAGGATGATCCTTCGGGATGTGATGCGCAGGGCTGACCCGTTCCAGGGGAGCAGTGATAAACCAAAGTTTGAGCATGCGCACAACGGTAGATATAGCGTCCGACTGAAGCCACGGACGCTATATCTGGAGTGACCGCGCCTGCTTTGCGGACTTTATCACAGGTTCCCTAGGTGGATGCGGGAGAGCGGCTCTGATTCAGGTCTTACAACATGCGGCGAGAGGGGCGTCTATGATGCAAAGGATTCATGAGGCAGCGGCAGCGTTTCTGGCAAACCGGCGGATCGCGGTAACGGGCGTGTCGCGAAGCAATCCACGAGAACACGGAAGCAACACAGTCTATTGCCGGCTACGTTCGCTCGGGTACGAGGTTTTCGCCGTCAATCCCAACGCGGACAGCGTTGAAGGCGATCCTTGCTATCCCAATCTGGCCGCAATTCCAGGCGGAGTCGAAGCCGTTGTGATCGGCACCAGCCCGCGTTATGCCGAGCCGACGATGCGCGAATGCGCTACGCTCGGCATCATGCATGTTTGGATGCATCGGTCATTCGGCGCGGGCAGCGTGTCCAGCTCGGCGACGACGTACGGCCGGAGCCAGGGCATTTCAGTGATAGACGGTGGATGCCCGCTAATGTTCGGTCCAGCAGCTGATGGCCCGCACAAACTGATACGCCACGTCTGCGCCTTGATGGGAACGGTTCCGCGCAGCGTCTGAAGTCGCGATTGCAGACACTGGTTTAACGGCCACTGGCCCCGCGCGATCCCTGACGCGGACCCAGTGGCCCATCTTGCAACAGCGACAGGTGCGGTTCCTGAGGCAATGAAGTTCCCAGTAAAGGCCCCCTCTCGGCGCCCCGACAGAACGAGTTTTTCATCTGCTGCCGGCGCGGTATCGCCTGTTTTGTCTAAACGGCGCAAATCATCACATAGAAAGTTCGCTGTGATACAATTCAGTAGACTCCAATGGCGCTGACGCGCCGCCATCGACGTGATGAAAATTAACATTTTCCTGGTAGATAAATCTGCTTGCCGTTCGGTCACGCAAGAACTCACAAAGAAACGGAATACCAGAGTTCCGGAACTGGGAGGCCAGACAATGCAAGACGATACGCGCACGCCCCCGTATCCAGCGCGACTGATCACCACTGACTCGCTCACGCGTGATCTGCTGACGCTCGGGCTTCAACCGGGCATGACCCTGATCGCGCACTCATCCATGAAGTCGCTTGACGGTTGGGTCTGCGGGGGACCCGTGGCCGTCATCCAGGCGCTGCAGCGCGTCCTGACTGCAGATGGAACGCTGGTCATGCCGACTCAGACCAGCGAACTGTCGGATCCCGCCGGTTGGAGCAGACCTCCTGTGCCCGAGACATGGTGGGAGACGATTCGGCAGACAATGCCTCCGTACGATCCGGATTTCACTCCGACCCGACAGATGGGCGCCATCGCGGAATGTTTCCGCAAAGCTCCCGGCGTGCTGCGCAGCGCGCATCCGCAGGTATCATTCGCTGCCTGGGGGAAACATGCAGCCGCGCTGACCGCCGACCACGCGTTGCCAAACGGACTCGGCGAAACGTCGCCGCTCGGAACCATGTACCGTCTCGACTCCTGGGTTCTGCTCCTTGGTGTATCGCACGAAAACAATACATCGCTCCATCTGGCCGAGTATCGGGCCCATTATCCTGGGAAAACGACGATAACGGCAGGCGCGCCCATTCTTGTGGATGGACAGCGGCAGTGGGTCACATTCCCGGACATCGATTACGACTCTGATGATTTTCACGCAGTCGGAACTGCATTTGAGGCGGTTGCCGGGACGGCGGCAGTGGTGCGAGTCGGAGCCGTCGCTGGCGCAGAGTGCAGACTCATGCGCCAGCGAGCGCTTGTGGACTTCGCTGTCGATTGGATGGAACAGAATCGGACGGCCGCCAACCCATAGGATGAGCCGAAATGGGAACTGCGGCGGCCGCTACTTACTGGCGAAGGGGTAAGCGTATGGACGATGCAATTAAAATTCATCCAATGGTTCCAGAAGATTGGGAGGACGTCCGGAGAATATATCTTGAGGGAATTGATACAGGTAATGCCACCTTTCAGCAGGAAGCGCCCTCTTGGACTGAGTGGAATGAAACTCATATAACGACATGTAGACTTGTTGCGCGTTCAGCAAGCGCAGTTTTGGGATGGGCTGCTCTAAGCCCGACGTCGGGCAGATGCGTTTATGGCGGTGTTGCAGAGGTCAGCATTTATGTGAGTCAAATCAACCGTGGCAAGGGAATCGGCAGTCGACTGTTAAATGCCTTAATTGAAGAGAGCGAACAAAACGGATTTTGGACCCTGCAGGCTGGGATTTTCCCCGAAAACAGCGCCAGTCTTAAACTGCATAAAGCATTTAGGTTTCGAGCCGTTGGCCGCAGAGAACGTATTGGTAAAATGAACGGTATGTGGCGTGACATTATATTGTTGGAACGAAGAAGCCATGTTGTGGGAATGGATTAGCCAGGTTGATTATCACCACGTTCAGTGATACACTGTCAAACAATTGGAAGACATTATGGAAAGGACGTGGGCACAAATGATGAACATGCTGATGATGATGCGTTCAATGCGTATGTCACATTTATGCTCGCGGTTGAGGACTCGATTGCAGTCGCTTTAGACTAACAAATGAGACCTTACACACGCCGTGGGCACACCTGCCTGCGGCGTGTTTTATTGATCCGGGCTAAACGATGAGGAGATGGTTCAAACTGTCAAGGTTCCTGATTACCAGCGCGCTGCCATACATTAATGGTGTTAAACATCTTGGAAATCTTACGGGCTCCTTGCTTCCTGCGGATGCGTACGCTCGCTTCTTAAGACTGGAGGGTGAGGACGTAATATTTGTCTGCGCAACCGATGAACATGGCACACCGGCAGAATTGTCAGCACTTGAGACGGATTTATCGGTTCAGGAGTATTGCAACGCCATGCATCAGAAACAGGCGTCCATCTACCAGGAGTTCGGGCTGTCGTTCGACTATTTCGGCAGGACTTCTTCACTGCAAAATCATGAATTGACCAAGCATTTCTTCGAACGTTTAGCCGCCAACGGTTATATCGAGGAACGCCCAATTCGACAGGTGTATTCCTTAAAGGACGAGCGCTTTCTACCTGATCGGTACGTTATCGGCGCATGTCCCAAATGTGGCTATGAAGCGGCGAGGGGCGATCAATGCGAAAATTGCACTTCGGTGCTCGATCCTGTGGATTTACTCGCTCCGCGATCAGCTGTTTCCGGGAGCACCGAACTCGAAGTACGCACGACCAAACACCTGTTCTTCAGACTCGATGCGCTTGCCAACGAGGTGCGAACCTGGGTTGAATCCCACGAAAAGTGGTCGCGTCTGACCCGCTCTATCGCGATGAAGTGGCTGAACGAAGGGTTGAATGAACGCTGCATCACGCGCGACCTTCAGTGGGGCGTATCCGTTCCGCGTGACGGGTTTGAGGAGAAGGTGTTTTATGTGTGGTTTGACGCGCCAATTGGCTACGTCGGAGCTACAAAGGAGTACTCTGACCAGGCCCCGGACAGTCGTGACTGGAAAGACTGGTGGCTGAACGCCTCTGATGTGACTTATACGCAATTCATGGCCAAAGATAACGTTCCGTTCCACACGGTCTTTTTCCCGGCGATGATTCTCGGAACACGCGAGCCATGGACGATGGCCACTCAGATTAAGAGTTTTAACTGGTTGACTTATTACGGCGGGAAATTTTCCACCAGCCAAAAACGCGGAATATTTTTGGATGATGCTTTAGAGTTGTTTGACGCTGATTACTGGAGGTATTTTCTACTGGCAAACTCGCCTGAAACGGATGACGCCAGCTTTACCTGGGAACTGTTTGCCACCATGCTGAACAAGGACTTGGTCGGAAACTTTGGAAACTTCGTCAATCGAACGCTAAAACTGACGGTCGCCCAGTTTGGCGATCGCGTTCCCGACGGCGGTTCGCCGTCAGAACTGGAGGAAAAACTGAAGGAGGATTGCCAGAGAGTATTGGCGGCCTATCGACACCAGTTCGTAAACCTGGAGTTTCGAAAGGTTATCCAGGCGCTTCGCGAACTCTGGTCGCTCGGAAATGTGTATCTCGACCGGCGGGCTCCTTGGAACCTTGTCAAGACGAACCGTACTGAAGCTGCAATGGTCCTGCGCACGGCAATCAATCTCATTAAATGCTTTGCTATTGCAGCCGAGCCCATAATCCCCTTTTCGTCGGCGAGGGTTTTTGACGCGCTGAATCTGGCTGCCGGGGAGCGTAGAGAGTGGTTGAAAGACGAATTCGACTTGTATTCCTATCAACCAGGGAGGCAGTTCACCGTACCGGAACCACTTTTTCGGCGAATTGAAAAAGTGGAGATGGAAGAACTGCAACTACGGTTTTCTGGACGCTGATCAAATCGTGATTCCTCAGCATGGCAAGCATGTGAAAGAGGTTTACGTGGAGCAGGTTATCGAAGTACTCAGCAAAAAGGAGTGGCTCTCATGAACAAGGATTTTGATTATTACATTTCGTTGCCTTACGCCATCTCAGTGATTCCTGATTCGCATTCCGGCGGCTATGTGGCAAAAGTGAACGAACTGCCAGGGTGCATTACCCAGGCGGATTCGCTGCACGAGTTGATGGACATGATTGAGGACTCCAAACGTTGCTGGATTGACGGCGCATTGCAAGATGGCATCGAAATCCCGGAACCATTCGATCCGGATGACAGCGAACCGAGCAAGTTCCTTTTGCGCTTGCCGAAATCACTCCGGCGCGAACTTGCTGCGCGAGCCAAAACGGAAGGTGTCAGCCTCAATCAATACATGCTGTATCAATTGTCTCGCGCCGTCGGCGCCGCTGTTCTTCCGACTCATGCAAATGATGAGATGGCCGCAACCGTGAATGGATGAATTCACAGCAATGGTCACTTCGCCGCCCCCGACAACACTCTGCGAAACGCGGGAGGAATATCCGTCTCGAACCGCAGCACCTGGTGAGTGACCGGATGGCGAAAACTCAGGACTCGCGCGTGCAGACCAAGCCGTCCAAGTGTATTTTTGGCCGCTCCGTACCGCTTGTCGCCCACCACACTGTGGCCGATGCTCTGCATCTGCGCGCGGATCTGATTCTTGCGCCCCGTTTCCAGCCAGATTTTCAGCAGCGAATATTCTTTTCCAACTTTCAACACCTGATAGTGCGTGATTGCCTCCTGCCCATCTCCCGGTATCGGGCTGACATACATCGTCTGTGTTTTCGTTTCCTTCAGCCACGATCGCAGCGTTCCCTCGGGCGGATTCACCAATCCTTCCACAACCGCCACATAGGAACGCTCCAGCACAGTCTCCCGCCAGTCAAGCTGCAGCGCCTGCTGCACCTCGTAGCGCTTGGCAAACAGCATCACGCCGGAGGTGTCGCGATCCAGGCGATGCACGATAAAGATGCGCGCCGCCGCATCGCGCACCCGCACATGCTCGGTCAGTACATGGTACGCTGTACGCTCGCGCTCTTCATCAGACGCGATCGAGAGCAGGCCCGGCGGCTTGTCGATCACGACAATGTCCGTATCCTCGTAGAGAATGCGGACCCCCTCCATGGACCCCGTCGCCTTGGCAAACCCGCTCGCCGCGCGGATGGAGACGCTCTGACCGCTCTGCAGGGCATGGTCATGGCGCGTGATCACCTGATCGTCCACGGCAACCTGCCGGTGCGTCAACAGCGCCTTCACTTTATTGCGACCCTTTTCGGGCAGATTCTGCAGCAAGAAAGGGAGCAGCAGACAAGGTTCCGTTACCGTCCATTTCCTGTCCGTCCCCATGGTCAGATCCTCACCAGCGTATCGCGTTTGACCAGGTATTCATCGTACGTACCCGAAAAGTCGACAACCCCATCCGCCGTCAGTTCGATGATGCGATTGGCGACATCCGTCACCAGTTGACGCGCGTGGGAAACAAAGATGACCGCGCCGCCAAATTCGGCCAGCGCTTTCGACAAAGCGTCGATCGCCTCCAAATCCAGGTGGTTGGTGGGTTCGTCCAGCACCAGCACATTGCCCTGCAGCAGCAGCATCTTTGCCAGCATCAACCGCGCGGTCTCGCCCCCGGACAGAACCTCGGTGGACTTGTGGACATCATCCTTGGAAAACAGCATCCGTCCCAAAATGCTGCGAATCGTCTGCTGATCCGCCTCATCGTCGAAGCTCTTCAGCCATTCATAGACTGTGGTGTCTTTGGGGATGGTTTCGTTGTGGTCCTGCGTAAAATACGTGGCTTCCGCCGACTTCCCCCACGTCACCGCCCCGCTGTCTGGCGTCAACTCGCCCATCATCACGTTCAGGAGCGTGGTCTTGCCAATGCCGTTGACGCCAAGGACGGCCACTTTCTCCCCGCTCACAATCTGCAGCGTGACGGATCTCAGCACATGCAGATCGCCAAATGATTTGTCCACCTTGTCGAGAACGACAACCTGCTTCCCGAGTGGCTGCCGGGAGGTGAATTTGATGTAGGGGGACACTCGCGACGAAGGGCGGATCTCCTGGATCTCAATTTTTTCAATCTGCTTCTGTCGACTCGTGGCCTGCTTCGCCTTGCTCTTGTTCGCGGAAAACCGCGCCACAAACTCGCGAAGTTCGGATATCTTCTCCAGATTCCTTGCGTTGTCGGCGAGCAACTGCTCACGGGCCAACGTACTGGCCGCCACAAAGTAATCGTAATTGCCTGAGAACACGGAGATTTGCTTATAATCCACATCGACCATGTGGGTACAGACCGTATTGAGAAAGTGGCGATCGTGCGAGATGATGACCATGGTTCCCTTGTGCGCCAGAAGGAAGTTCTCCAACCAGCGGATCGTGTCCAGGTCCAGGTGGTTCGTCGGTTCGTCCAGCAACAAAACATCTGGACGGCCAAACAGCACCTGCGCCAGCAAGACACGCAGTTTAAATCCGCCGATCATCGAACTCATCAAATCCCCGTGCTTCTCCACGGGGATTCCGAGTCCCTCCAGCAGTTCCGCAGCGAAATACTCGGCAGAATACCCGTCCATGTCCGCAAACGCGCTTTCCAGTTCTCCAACCCGCATACCGTCTTCCTCCGTCATCTCGGGCAGCGCGTACATCCGCTCCCGCTCCTGCATGACGGCCCAAAATTCCGGATATCCCATCAGCACCGTGTTCAGCACTGTACAGTCATCATACTGATAGTGATCCTGGCGCAAGACGCCGACCCGCACCCCCGGCAAAACGGTCACGTTGCCTGTGCTCGGCTCGAAATCTCCGACAAGGATCTTCATAAACGTAGACTTGCCTGATCCATTCGCTCCAATCAACCCGTAACGATTGCCTTCATCAAAACTTATATTGACGCCTTCAAATAGAATGCGACTCCCAAAAGACAACGACAGATCTTTTACGCGAATCATTCGTTCTTTCTCCCTTTACACGTTGTATAGGCTAATCGTTTCAGTATACCATGAGCATAGGCGATGAAGCGCACAGATGAGCGCCAGAGAGCCAGAAATGCATGACTCACTGTCACTGCCATGCGCATGGGAAAGCGAACCCGCTTGCAGGTTCGCTTTCCCATGCGCATCGCTCCAAGGCAGACACTTACGAGGTTGGCTTATTGCCCGCCTTTTTGCTCTCCTGGATCTTCCTCATCTTTTCAATCAGTTCTTGCTTTCTATTTTGCGCTCCTTGAGTCTCCGACGCTTTTTGGGCGTCAACCACCTTGTTGCGGCGGCCATCCATGGTGTTTCCCGGCACGTTCGGCGGACGTTTGCGATTCTCTGCTCTCGGCACGGAGCCATCCCCCCTCACCGACCCTATGACATGTGTTTCGTATCCGTCAATTGTATCACTTTCCCACTCTGGCTGCGCGCTCCTGAAACACGCGCAAAAACACCAGTCCGTACTTCTCGAATTTCAATTCGCCGACGCCCTTCACAGCGAGCATGGCCCGCCGATCCAGTGGACACTTCGCCGCCAACTCGCGCAGCGTACTATCAGGAAAAATCACATACGGAGGAACATTTTGCGCGCGCGCAATCTCTCTGCGCAACATCCGAAGTTGCTCAAACAGCGCATCGTCCGGCGTCTCCGTTTTCATCTGTGGAAGCACTTTAACGAAGACCTGCGCCTGACCCTTGAGCACCGGCACTGCCTTTTGCTGCAATTGAACGACGGGATACTGCCCTTCCGTCACCTTCAGATAACCGTCCGCAATCAAAGTCTGTATATACCCTGTGACTTCCTTTTCGGGTCGACCCCTCAGCAAGCCGTACGTTGGCAACCGATCCAGTCCAAGTTGTAGGATTCGCCTGTCTTTAGAACCCCTGAGAACAGCCGTCACCAGTGTGATCCCGTATCGTTCCTTGACCCGATGAACGCACGAGAAGATCTGTTGCGCCATGACAGTGATATCGCGCAGCTCAAATGAGTCATTGCAGTTGCCGCAACTGTCGCAGCGTTCTGGCGCGGTCTCGCCGAAGTAGCGCAGGATATAGGCGCGCAGACACTGGGTGGTGTGACAGTAATCCGCCATCGACTGCAATTTCTTGTACTCGGTCGACTTGCGATCAGTCGAAGACAGCGTCTGTTCGATGAGAAACTTTTGCAACTGGATGTCCTGCGGACTAAACAGCAGCAGGCATTCGCCGGGATCCCCGTCTCGTCCGGCCCGCCCGGCCTCCTGATAATAGGATTCCAAATTCTTCGGCATGTTGTAGTGAATGACAAATCGTATGTTTGACTTGTCGATCCCCATACCAAACGCGTTGGTAGCCACCATCACGCGTGTCTCGTCATACAGGAACTGTTCCTGACTGCCATTTCGCTCCTCATCGCCGAGTCCCGCGTGATAACGGCCCACGGACTTTCCCTTCTGTTTCAACAGTTCGTAGAGACTGTCTGCTTCTTTGCGCGTTGCGGTGTAGATGATCCCCGCATCATGAGGATGACTGTCCATGTACCGCACTACGAAATCACGCTTGGGTTGCCCATGAATCACGGAAAACGTCAAGTTCTCACGATCAAATCCCGTGACACAGACATGCGGATCGCGAAGCCGCAGAAGCTGGACGATATCTTGCAGAACTTCCGGAGTGGCCGTTGCCGTGAACGCGCTCACGACAGGACGATGACTGAGTCCTGCCAGAAGCGGCGCGATAGAACGATAGCTGGGACGAAAATCGTGTCCCCACTGCGAAAGGCAGTGCGCTTCGTCAATGGCCACAAGTTCGGGGCGAAGCGTGTCGATAAAGTGCAAAAAAGAATCGGATTCCAGGCGCTCCGGCGCAACGTAAAGCAGTTTATACGCTCCCTGTTCCGCTCCTTGCAACCGTTCCCGAACTTGCGAAGCGTGCAGCGTGCTGTTGATAAACGTCGCGGCGATGCCGAGACTCGCGAGTGTATCCACCTGGTCTTTCATCAGGGAAATCAAAGGCGAAATGACCAGAGTCAGTCGCTCGCTTTGCAACGCTGGAATCTGATAACAGATCGACTTGCCTCCTCCGGTTGGCATAATCCCAATCGTGTCGCGCCCCTGCAGTATGCTTCCGATGATCTCCTTTTGCCCTTCACGGAACTCCTCGTAACCGTAATAGCGTTTCAAGAGTTTCTGAGCGGCCTGGATCTGTACGTTCGCCTCATGTTCCTGCATCTCTTTGACTCCGTTCCGTTGCCGTGTGCCACTCATGCGGATATTATCATCAATTCTATAACTCATCCTGAAAGTCTGCTACACTGAATTGTGAAACGGTTACCTGGAAAGAAGAGGATGGGCGATGACAACCGTAGTAATCACTGGCAGTTCTCGTGGTCTAGGTTATGCCATGGCGAAAGTGTTTCTCCAGGAAAATTGCAACGTCACGATTTGCAGTCGCAGCCAGAATCAGGTCCAACAAGCGGTGAACACTTTATCCAGCCACGGCAAGACAGTGCTGGGCGTATCTTGTGACGTACGACATCGCGACGACATCGAGAATGTATGGCGGCGTTCCGTTGACAGATGGGGCGCGATCGACATCTGGATCAATAACGCGGGCATCAATCAGCAGGGGCACGCGCTGCATGACCTGTCCCCGCAGGAAGTTCAAAGTGTGCTGGACACGAATCTGCGCGGCGCCATCTTTGGTACACAAATCGCCCTGTCCGGCATGCTGCAGCAGGGTCACGGCCAGATCTTCAATGTTGAAGGGTTCGGCAGCAACGACATGCAGCGAAAAGGTCTCAACCTTTACGGTACCACCAAACGCGCGTTAACCCACTTCACCACCGCATGCGCCAAGGAAACTTCAGACACCCCCATCCTGATTGGACTGCTCAGTCCAGGCATGATGGTGACAGACTTTCTGAAGGATCCTACCGGTGAATTGAGAGACGGCCATAACACGAAACGCATTTTTAATATTCTCGGCGATGCCCCCGACACAGTGGCGCGCTTTCTGGTGACCAAGATCCTGCATAATCGCCACAACGGAGCTCACATCATCTGGTTGACCAAGAGAAAGGCCCTGTGGCGATTCGCTCGATCCGCCTTCGTGAAACGCGACCTCTTTACAGACTGAACCGTCATACTGGGGCGCCGGTCATACTGAACGGGCCAACGTACATGCAGTCTGCCATTTATTTTTGCAGACTCTTGACAAGACTGGCATTCTTTCGCACAATCGCTGTAAGGGTATTAAAGATTATGAAGCTTTTTCAATGCCTTTTTGCGCAAACGTTTTCACTTCCCTGATTGTCAATAATGACTGCAGTCCGTGCGAAAAAACCTTGCCCTGCAAGTGAACGGTCACAAAAACCAGGAGGGATGGCTTTGAGATTGTTTGCACGCTTTCGGTGGTCACGAGTGCTATACCTGTTTGGGGCGGCCCTAATCGGTGTCTTTCTTTCATTTCAATCGCCGGCTGCACTACCGGCCGCCGCACAAACTGAGACTACAGTCATTGTCCACTATCACCGATTCGACAACAATTATACCGGGTGGAATCTATGGCTGTGGCCCTACCAGCCGCAAAGTTTAAATGGCGCCGCCTACAATTTCACGGGAACCGACTCCTTTGGCGTAGTATCGACCGCGCAGGTGCCCGGCAACAACACGGAAGTCGGCGTCATAGTCCGGCTTGGCAACTGGCAGGCAAAAGATGTGTCCGCCAATCGGTATATCAAAGTGACAAACGGCAAAGTCCAGATTTGGCTGGTGGAAGGAAACCCGACTGTCTATTACTCGCAGGCGGCTGCCACGCAAGCGCTGCAGCCAAGTATCACGAACGCGTTTCTGGACGGCGCGCGCACCATTTACGCGAGTTTGAACAGTCCCGCGCCTGCGTCTGGCGCCAAGTTTTCCGTGACGGATGAAACCACCCACACAACCATTCCTGTCACGGCCGTGACGCCTGACAATGCAACGACGCTGCTCAAACTGACACTCGCCGCCGCGCCCAATGTCACGCACACGCTCATGCTGCGCGCGACAGGTTTTACGTCTGTACAGGTGGTTCCCCGCAGAGTTCTGAATCTTCCTCAGTACTACTACGGAGGCACTCTTGGCAACGCGTGGACGCCAGGTCAGACGTCGTTTCGCGTATGGGCGCCCACAGCCAGCCAGATGGAACTGCAGTTGTTCTCCAGCGCCACGGGTTCAATAAAACGGCAAATCCCGATGCAACAAGGAACAGGCGGCACCTGGCGCGTCACCGTACCAGGGAATCTCGACGGCTGGTATTATCTCTACCGCGTGACAATAGACGGTCAAACCCAGACCGCTGTCGATCCTTACGCAACTGCCATCGCTCCGGGCGCCACCCGTGCCATGATTGTCAACCTCGCAAAAACCAATCCCGCGGGCTGGAACAACGATCATTATCAGGGTGTTCCCAATCCTGTGGATGCGGTCGTCTATGAAGTGAGTGTCCGGGACTTCTCGATTGATCCCAATGGTGGATTCAAGCACCCGGGCCAATACCTGGCCTTCACGGAGCATGGTACTCGCGGACCGAACAACGTCAAGACTGGACTTGACAGTCTAAAACAACTCGGCGTCAACTACGTCCAGATCATGCCTGTTCAGGAGTTCCCCGACCCTGGCTACACTTACAATTGGGGCTATGACACGCAAAACTTCAACGCGCCAGAAGGCATGTACGCCACAACACCCTTGGGCGCGGCGCGCATCACGCAACTCAAACAGATGATTCAGAGTCTGCACCAGGCGCACATTGGGGTGATCATGGATGTCGTATACAACCATACATTCGCTGTCCAGGGATCCGCGCTTAACACATTGGTTCCCGGGTACTTCTGGCGCACCGACTATCAGGGCAATTATTACAATGGATCTGGCGTTGGCAATGAAGTGGCCAGCGAGCGCCCCATGGTTCAGAAATTCATCCTCGATTCACTCAAGTACTGGGTGACCCAATATCATGTTAACGGCTTTCGTTTTGACCTGATGGCGTTGCTGGGCGTCGATACCATGAAAAAGGTGTCACAGGAACTGCACGCCATTGATCCACACATTATCCTCTATGGCGAACCGTGGACCGGCGGAACATCCGGACTGGCGCCGAGCCAGCTGTTGGTCAAGGGGAGTCAGCAAGGTCTTGGAATTGGCGTGTTCAATGACAACTTTCGCAATGCCATCGAAGCCAATGTGTTTCAACCAACCGCTCTCGGGTATGCCATGGGCGGGTTCGGTTATGTACCTGCCATCGAAAATGGCGTTGTCGGCAGCATCAATTACAACAGCCAGATTCACGACTTTGCCGCAGCACCGTCAGAAACCGTCAACTATGTGACAAGCCACGACAATTACACGCTGTGGGACAAACTCAAACTCAGCAACCCGAGCACGCCGAAACCGTTGCGCATTCAGATGGATGAACTCGCCCAGAGCATTGTGATGACATCGCAAGGTATAGCGTTTCTGCAAGGCGGCGAAGAGATGCTGCGCACGAAAAACGGCAACGGCAACAGTTACAACGCGGGAGACGCCGTCAATGAGTTTAACTGGGCTCGAAAGGCGCAATATCTGAACGTATTCAACTACTACGCAGGTTTGATCCATCTACGCGTCGATCATCCGGCGTTTCGAATGACAACCGCCCTGCAGATCAAAAAAGATTTGCAGTTCATTCCAAGCCCCAATAACACGGTGGCATTTGAACTGATAAACCACGCGAACGGAGACCCGTGGAAGAACATCGTGGTCATCTACAATCCTGGCGGCAAAACCGCCTTACGTCTACCGTCCGGTCACTGGAACATCGTGGGAACAACTGGGCAAGTCGGCGAACGGACGCTTGGCCACGCACAGGGAACGGTCACGGTTCCTGCGATCACCTGCGAAATTTTGTACCAAAACAATGCTCGCGGCCATTAATTTGGTCCACTCTCAGAATCGTTGTCATGGTGTCTCACGCACCAGACGGTTTTAATATGCCTGAGTCAGATTCCCCGGCTCAAACGAGCCGATGATGGTGTTGATTATGGGTTGCCACTGCGCTGACAGGGTTTGCGGAACCGCAACATCGACCTCATTGGATGATTGCAGACTCGAAGCGCCCGCTGCAATGCTCTCGTCATAGACAGGAATGCCCTGCACGGATTGGACGTTGGCATAGATAATCGCCGGATAGGCGCCAATCTGCACATTTTTCACAATGTGGGCGGATAGAGGAATGTAGGCGCTCGGCGATTGATTCAAGACGTTATTCGATCCATATGCGACCACAGTAATTCGTGGATTCAGCGGGTCAGTAAATACCCTTCCGTCCCCGTCCGTAGGGCGGGGAGACGGAATCCAGCCATAGGATATGGCATCTGTAGTAAGAGTCGGCAGATTCACAGACATCCCGTATCGTTGGTTTGTATACAAGCCAGTGAACCCAATGCTTCCGGATGGCATCGCCACCACGGTTGCCTTTACCGTGCGCTGTACGCCGTTCGGAAGTATGACCGCAGCGTACACCGTCGCGCCAATCGGTTCTCGATCGACAAAAGCATGAAAATCCAGGTTGTTCATGATGCTGTTCCTGTATTTCTGAAGATCCTTTGAACTGGCGGCCAATTCAACAATATCGTACTTACCCCGCACCACTTTTCCCCCGTCAACCACCAATAGATTCGCAGGGTACGGTCCGCCGTTCAGCTTAAGCCCTCGCCGTTGCGTCTTCTCCAGAACGTTTTCCATGGTTAAGACAGCACTCGTTTTCTCGTACTGCGCC
Source organism: Bacillota bacterium (assembly GCA_021805735.1). Classification (GTDB taxonomy): domain Bacteria; phylum Bacillota; class Bacilli; order Alicyclobacillales; family SLC66; genus JAKADD01. Next base: position 1,230 of record JAJZEE010000027.1, on the reverse strand, counting down.
GCCTTACGCACCTTCCTGAGGGCTGTTCCCAACTGATTTGAGTGTATATCCTGAATCGCGGCCGCCATCCATTTCCGATACGCAGCAACTGTCTGCTGATGCTGCGCGTACACGGACCAGCGCCAGATCCCAATACCGGCTGCGAACAAAACAACCACTGCTCCAACAGAAAATATTCCGATCTTTTGGCTTCGTTTCAGCGACGCTCACCCCCTGAACGCCCCACCCGCTGAGGCAAAGATCTGATAGGCCACCTGCCGCAAAGCCGAAACGCCGATCACCTCATCATCGGAAATCTCACACTCTGCAAGGATGCGGTCCGAGTGCCGTTGCGCGAGTTTGTGCAGATACCCCTGCAGCCTTGCGTGTTGTGGACCAAACAGACCGATGGATTTCTCCAGAACCGCGCGATACTTTTACACGGAGAATAGTGCCGTCTGACAACTCCTTTTCGTAAAAATCGTGATCTGTAGACTTAACCAAGAGCCATCCATCACGCTCGCAAAATCGCCTAAGTTCCTTCCAACTAGGCATCGAACATGTTTTAACGGGTTCCAGGTCTCGTTGAACCGCAATTGCCACGACATACCGTAAATGGTCCTTTCGATTAGGAGCCGTGCTGTACCTAGTAAAATTATCGTAGTATTCCTTGGCATACTCCAATACATCCTTCACAAGAGAAACGCGTGCTTCATTTTCGTCTTTCTCGTTTACAACGATGTCCATCTCGTCCACTGTTGCAGTTGCTGTGCCGTCGTCTTCGCGGTACACACGGACATGAAATTTTACATCTTTTAAAATCTCGCGCGCCTGCTCCATACCAATGGCAAGCACCGTCTCGTGCTCACTACTTTCACCACCAATACCTCCATTCTACACAAGCAGCGAAGAAACGGTATATGCTCTTAGATAATATTTTGCACACGCTTGATCAATGATTATACGAGTTGCAGCTTTCTTTATTACTGCTACTACTGCAAGCGCGGTCCCTCAAACCGCGCTCCATTTGTTCTTTGCCTCACCTATGCTGCCCGCGTACTCTGGACTATCGAGAAACCGTGAAAATCGGACAACCCTGGCGCTGCCGGCTACCAGGGTTGTCCGCGATAATCATTGGGCTCTCGAATCATCTGTAAATTCAATCGATCGATGCGATCCGTCGCAAAACGGCTTACCCTTTGAATGTCCGCAGCGGCACAGTGCAAATTGTTCTTTTACCTCCTTTCGCAA
>JAJZEE010000026.1 GCA_021805735.1 Bacillota bacterium | reverse complement strand
GCGGATCCACGATATACACCGACCGTATGCCCCTGCTCTGTAAACGTCGAATGAGCGAGTCCGAGAGTTCTATCCCGGAGGCGAGCAAAACGCGACCCCTTTCATCAAGGATCGATTGGGCCAAGACTGAGCCTGCTTTGACTCGCGATAACCACGTTATTCTCATTCGATATCCACCTATAGACGTGATCGGAATGATAGATCGCCCATGAAGACATGGCCTGCAATAACACAATCGACTCCCATGTCGTTGCGCGGCGTCATCAACAGGTGAATAACGGCTCATTTGTCAGGAATATTGTTCAACATAGACCCCTGCCGCTGTGCAACGCCGCCAACAGGACGAAAATGACTCGCCGGAACGGATCATGCGTTGTACTGCAGCGAGTTTTGCGGCCTTTCGGCCGCGCCTGTTTGAGCGGCAGTACAACGCATGATCCGTTCCGGCATACCAGGGATGTCCGTGTTGTCCGGTGAATCAGGACAAGCTCGGCGCTGGATCGTCTCCAAAGCCGCGTCCACCAATCGTAATCTTCGGTCCATCGTCGCTTTCCACGAGACGACCGTACTCCATCAATTGGCGAATCTGCTCTCCGTCAAGCGTCTCATTTTCAAGCAGCGTCTGTGCGAGCAGATCAAGCTTTGAACGGTGTTCAGTCAGCAGAGCGCGCGTCTTTTCATAACACTGATCGACGATGAGGCGCATCTCCTGATCAATTTCAAAAGCGATAGCCTCGCTGTAATTTTGCTCTGACGCGATATCGCGACCCAGAAATACCTGCCCCTGCCGATGTCCGAACTGCATGGGGCCAAGTTTCGCGCTCATGCCAAACTCAGTGATCATCCGGCGAACAATCGCAGTGACACGCTCCAGATCATTCGACGCGCCGGTGCTGATCTCACCCAGCACGATCTCTTCCGCCACCCGTCCGCCAAGCAGTTCGACCACCTGATCCAGAATATCCTCCTTGGTCATAAAACTGCGGTCTTCCTTCGGTAAAGATACAGTGTAACCGCCAGCCATGCCACGCGGGATAATCGTAACCTTATGAACCTGATTGCCGCCATTCAGATAGAACCCGGCAATGGCGTGCCCGCCCTCATGGAAAGCGACGAGACGCTTCTCTTTGTCGCTGATGACCCGACTCCGTTTTTCCGGCCCGGCAATCACGCGATCAATCGCTTCATCAATCTCTGACATTTCTACGACAGACTTGTCTCTGCGAGCCGTCAACAGCGCCGCTTCATTCAGAACGTTTTCCAGATCGGCGCCGGTAAAGCCAGGAGTCCGCTTGGCGATAATGTCCATGTTGACATCTCTGGAGATCGGTTTGTTGCGCGAATGGACGCGCAAAATCTGCTCTCGACCACGCACATCCGGGCGATCAACCGTGATCTGCCGATCAAAACGTCCCGGTCGAAGCAGAGCAGGATCCAGAATATCCGGACGGTTTGTCGCCGCGATCATGATGATGCCTTCATTGCCTGCGAATCCGTCCATTTCAACGAGCAACTGATTCAACGTCTGTTCACGTTCATCATGACCCCCGCCAAGTCCGGCTCCCCGTTGCCGTCCAACCGCGTCAATCTCGTCGATAAAGATGATGCAGGGGGAATTTTTCTTGGCATTTTCAAACAGGTCCCTAACCCGCGAGGCGCCAACACCCACGAACATTTCTACGAAATCGGAGCCGCTGATGCTGAAGAATGGCACCCCTGCTTCACCGGCCACAGCGCGCGCGAGCAGCGTCTTGCCCGTACCCGGCGGCCCGATCAGGAGCACGCCTTTTGGAATCCGCGCCCCAACAGCCGTGAATTTTCGGGGGTCGCGCAGAAACTCCACAACCTCAACCAGTTCCGCCTTTTCTTCGTCAGCCCCGGCAACATCGCTGAACGTGACGCGTTTCTTTTCTTCGGAATAGAGCCGCGCCCGGCTTTTTCCGAAATTCATGACACGGTTGCCGCCACCCTGACCTTGATTGAACAGGAAGAAGATAAGCACAAACATCAACAGGAATGGAACAATCGTACTCAAAAAACTTAACCATGAAGACTCTTTGGGCGGTGCACTAATCGTCACATTCGGCTGCTTGCTGATCTGCGCTGCAATCTGATCGCTGTATAACGCCCGAGAGGTGAACTGGGAATTGTTTGCCAACGTTCCATCCAATTGAATAGTAGCGCCATCCGATGTCACATAGAGGCTTTTTATCTCATGGTTGTTCATGTCCGTTACAAACTGGCTCCATGTCAGTACGGTCTTTTGCTGTGTGCCGGACATGATGTATTGGAGGACCCCGATAATGATGAGCAAGATGAGCACATAGAAGATCGCGCTCTGATAAAAGCGTCTCATTCCTAACCTCCTCTCGGTCAAGGCGGAAATATTGTAACACACTCACAGCTAAAAAAGCACGTTACAGACCATGCGGCCGAAATCCTGCCGCAATCGCTCCCACTACTGCTTGGCCGCGTAAACCGACGGACTGAGAACACCCACATAAGGCAGGTTGCGGTAGCGCTCTGCATAATCGAGGCCATACCCGACCAGGAAGCGGTTGGGCACTTCGAAGCCAAAATAATCCGGTTGAATGTCAACCGTTCGTCCGCCTGGTTTGTCGAACGCGGCCGCAATCTTCACAGATCGAGCGTTCCTCCGTAAAAACGAATCTCGCAGATAGGAGAGTGTCAAGCCGCTGTCCACGATGTCTTCGACAATGAGTACATCACGATCCTCGATAGGGCGTTCCAGATCCTTTAGAATTCGGACAACGCCCGAAGATTTCGTCGTTGCTCCGTAGCTGGATGTCGCGATAAAATCAATTTCCATTTGGATGTCCATATGACGCACCAGATCAGCCATAAATAATACGGCGCCCTTTAGAACCCCGACAACAATTGGATTGCGATCCGCATAATCCCTCGTGATGACTTGCCCCAAACTACGCACCCGAGTTTGTATGACTTCTGCGGAATACAGGACGTCTTCCAGATCGTTTCGCAACCTACTGCCTCCCCAAATCATGTCTGTCTGCAGAGACTCGAATGTGTTGGACTACATTTTGACCGCGCGCAACAAGGTGACTGCCGCTGCGGCACAATCCGGGCACCCAGAGAATCTCGTCTCCCGCCGCCAAAACGGCATATCGCGCACGCGTGTTCTTTGGCACCTTCGCATCGATAAAGACATCGGATATGAGCCTGGTCCCCTTCATTCCCAAGGGTTGTATACGATCCCCCTGAAGCCACGGCCGAAACACAAAACGCTCGGTTTCTCCGCGCGCAAACCAGGCTTCCCACTTGGACGGTGAAAACAACTCCGGCGCCGCGACAGGTTCCGCCATGATCTGCCAACGCATGGGCAACAGAGAAAAAAAAGAAGACCAGCCTAGCTCCGCCGGCGTCCAATGGCTGTCGCAGTCGCTCTGTATGAGCATACTCGGCCCAATATGTAGAATGTCACTCTGCATAACGGCTATCCAATCATTTGTTAAGATCCGATGTTCGCTCCCAGGCTCGCCAACCATAGACCTAATGTCTTCAATGTCCGAAAAACGCCATGACAGAGACACGCCTATATCCTCTAATAATAATTTAACGACTCGCCGTTGTAAAGCGCACGGGAGGTTCCTTAAGCCCGCAACCCGAACTTCAGCAGTTCCTGTTCCCTTGCTGATCCATAGGGCCCGCAAGTGGTCGCGCGCGACAGTCTGCAGGTAGCGATCCTCCTCCAGGGCGATGTCAGCGAGGCGAATCAGCGCCTCGTCAATACGCGGATTGAAATCCCTGCGGAGCTTTGGAAGTAAATCTTCGCGTACGCGATTGCGTTTGTAGCGAAGTTCTTTGTTCGACAAGTCCTCGCAGTACGCTATCCCCTGTTGCTTTGCATAGGCGAGCAAATCGCGTTTGTAAGCCGGAAGCAGCGGTCTCATAAGTATATGTCTGCCCAGCGCCCGTCTATGTCTCATGCCAGCCAGACCAGACGGACTTGTCCCGCGCAGCAGTCGATCGAGAACCGTCTCTGACTGATCGTCAGCATGATGGGCTGTCATCAGAACACAGCGCCCAAACGTATCCGCCAGCCGTTCCAATGCATCGTACCGCAAGCGACGGGCCGCCATCTCAACAGATTCGCCCTGAAGCTTGTTCGCGTGCACATTGACCCGCACACTTTCGAAGTGGATATCGCGTCGGCGCGCGAAGGCCGCCACGAATGCCTCGTCGCGATCCGCTTCCTCGCCGCGCAGCCCATGATGCACATGGCACACGGTCAGATCGCATAGCCCGGCGTCGCGCAGGTTTAGGAGAATGTCAAGCAGGACCATCGAGTCCGCTCCCCCGCTGACGGCGGCTATCGTCCTCAGGCGCCCGCCTTTCAGCCACTCTCCGGCAGATTGCTTCATATCAACAGTAAAAGTCGCAACCGCTTCAGCCACCAGTCTAGTCAGATTCATGGATGCGCGGCCTCCAAACCGATCTGGCCAGGACGCCCGCAATGACAAGACCTGAAGCGAGCGCACCGGCAATCAGGACTGTTTGCGTTCCTGTAGCAAGCCCCAACACGTACTGATGGACGACAAAATCTTTCATGGCTGCATACGCCTGCATGCCCGGAACGAGCACGATTATTCCCGGCACGGCAAACACGGTCACAGGCATCCGCTGCACGCGGGCCAAAGCTTCGCTGAGCAACGACACCACCAGACTGGCGGCAAAACTTGCCGCCACCTGTCCGACGTGATAGCGCGCGGCGGCAAACGCAAATAACTCCGCCACAGCACCCAAACATCCAACCGATACAATCGCCCGCGCGGGAATTTGATACAGGATGGCGAAAGACACCGTAGCAACCATGCTCAGGACAATAATGATCACGATATGACACCTCGTATATTGTGTGGAACGCAGCGTCAGGCCAAGTGAGGGCTCACGCCAATGGCCACTGCTACGGCGACGGCAATCGCGGCAGCGGTAAAGACCGCCTCCGCCCCACGAGCCACCCCTGCAACCAGATCGCCCGCAAGCAGATCCCGAATCGAGTTCGTTACCGCGAGCCCCGGCAACAGTGGCAAAATGGCGCCAATGATAATGGCGCCTTCATGATGCGTGAATCCGAAAGCACTCGACGCCACAGCTAACAGCGCGCCTCCGAGCGCAGCCAGCAGCACAGCAAAAAACCGCGGCGCGTACTGCGTGAGCCAACCCGTGATCTCTTGCGCGAGCAGACCGCCAGCCGCGCCAAAGAGGAAGTCCAGGGGGCGGCCTCCCATGATCACGGTAAAACTCCCGCTCGAACATGCGGCGGCCAGCATCTGTATCCAACGGGGATAGAGCGGAGCAAACGTCTCGATGCGATCCAGTTCCGCCAGCGCCTCAGTCACAGTATAAGCTCCCCGTTGCAGGCGCCGTGAGAGATCATTGATCCGGGTAACCTTGGACAGATCCATGCGCGCAGGTCCTGACACCCTCGTCAAGCGAGTCGTGGTGCCAGTTTCGGTGGTCATCGACACGAAGATGCCGGTCGGCGTGACAAAGCTGTGTACACTTCCTGGCGCCGCGCCCGCGCCAATGGACATATGCGCAATGGTCTGCTCAACGCGCGACGTTTCTCCCCCGCAACGCAGAAGAAGACATCCGGCCTGCATGCACAGATGCAGGATTTGCTCTTCGTCCATCCAGCGTCCTCCCCGCTTCGCGTCTCCGACTCAGCGCGTCCTCCTGTCGTATGTGTTTTCATTGTATACAACTTGATCATAGACTACCAAACCACAATAGTGTCCCCATCGTGACAACAAACACCGCCACGGCAACCAACAATCCCCAATCCGTCATGTCCCACTTTCGACGAGCGCGCTTTCTCACTCCTACGCTGCCCGACGTCATTTTCAACGGCCCTCCCATATTCCCCCGATTCTCCTCTCGATCATTGACCCAAAGAGCGGCCAACTCCATCCTGAACTCAGCCGGTTCTCGATACTGACCGCTTAGCGCCTTGTTCAAAATAGTCTGCAGTTGTCCATCCTTTATCTCCGAAACGCAGCGCCTGCTCAAAAACGCGTTCCTATCAGCAGGTCGCCGCGTACGCAGACGCTCCAGATCCGTCGGGCTGATGGGTGTCAGCAGTTGCAAGCCCAACAAGGCGCACGCAAACATGTCATAGTGGGAATCTGCTTTACGAGTTCCCCGCCCCCACCAGGCTCGGTCGTACAGTTCCGTAAATTCTCTCACCGCTTGCCCAATCGGAGTCAGTCCGCCAAAGTCAATCAGACGCGGTTCCGCAGTATCTGGATCGAACAACAGATTCGCAGACTTCAGATCACAAAACGCATATCCCTTCGCATGCAGCGTCTCGAGCCGTCTCAGCAACTTGGTCAGACAAAGAGGAATCCATTCCCGTCCACGTATATCAATAAACTCCTCCGGCGATACGCCCTTGATGAATTCCATGGCAAGCATGGGATAGACCTCGCCCCCATGTTCCACGTCGTCAAGATCGTACAACTCGGGGATAATGCCTGCAGTGCCAAGGCTTGCAGTCAGTTCGCGCATCCGTTCATACTCAAGGGCGATCGCCGCGGCGTTCTCTCCAATCTTGATCGCCACTACATCCCGGTCACGCAAGACCTGGTACACTGTACCGTTGGCGCCGCGTCCAACGAGTCGCATGATCCGATAGGAGTGTCCGCGCCATTTCCCGGGAAGAACTGTTCCCGGACGAAACTCCGGAACCAGCACCTGGAGGCGCTTGCTAACCGACATAGTGTTTCATGAGCCCTTCACCGCCATCGTCTGCACGATCCTCACGCGTTGCCAAGCGATGATCACGACTCTCCAGGAGCGCCCGAATCGCAGTTTCGAGCGCCGGCCCTGTCGGAGTATTGCCGGCCGCCCGCATGGCGCCGATCGCGTCGGCCACCTGGGCGCCTTCAAGCCGATGCACGACCGCATCTTCGCCGTGCAGGCCAGGATACGTAATAACGATCAGTCGATGAGAACCAGTGCGCGCCGCCAATCCGAGTTCCAGATCACGGACCGCTTCGCGTACGGAGGTCATCTTTGTCGTCATGCTGGCCGATACGTCAACGACCAGTCCAATCTGCACGTCCGCTTCTTCAGTCACAGTTTCCACAAATTTGGCCACCTTCGTTCTCGTCTCCGGCGGCAATGCATTCGCTTCCTGACCGACCAAATTGCGCAATTCTTTATTGACTACCTGCTGGAGAGTCAATTGCATGGTCTGCTGCGTGACCATTTGCATCGTGCGCGACAGATCCGCGATGCGTATGATGCGACACATCCCTCCCCCGGCTTCCGCGATGTTCTCAGCCTCCCGCCTGCCCTGTTCGCCCAGGGCTCCATCGTCAAGAATCCCGATAACACTGGTCGTGACGCCTTTGGACCGACCTGTCTGCGCTACGTAGACGGGGTCCGTGCCTGCGTTCGAGCAGCCGTCCGTGATCAGCAGCAATTGCTGCAGAGTCACTCCATCCCACACTTGCGATCACTCCTCGAAAAAGGGTTAACTGTTAGTTTTCCCAGTCTTCGGTGAGTGTATTCACTGCTCCCCTAGACGTGCACGAGTCGTTCTGACCGCTCCTCCTTTACGCTTTTTCTCCTCCCGCCTGACTTGCGCAGTGACGGTAGATCGGGCAGGCGGATCGTCGCCCACTCTGGTTTAAATGTTTCGATGCGCGCGCACAGCACCGTCATATCGTCCTTGATCACCCCGCCCGCAGCCCGCGCCGACGCTTCAAGCAGGAGATCCGCGATAATCTGTGGATCGGCGGAGTCATATCTCTCCAGTTGGCGGCGCACCCAATCATCCGGATCCTGCAAATGAGAGACCGCGTCAAGCACTCCATCGGACATGAAGACAATGATGTCACCTTCCGACAGTTTCGCTCGCTGTGTTTGCACCTCTATATCCGAAATAATGCCAATCGGCAAGCTCTCCGCGCACAGGGCCGTAACTCGCTTTCCCTGTTTAATGTAGCTTGGAACGGATCCCACTTTGAGGAATTCCGTCTGCGCTGTATAGAGATCAATGACCGCCAGATCCAGCGTTGCATACATCTCCTCGGTCGAGCGAAGCACCAAGGCTGAATTAACCGTCTTTATGGCCACGCTCTCGTCAAAACCAGCTCTTAGCAATTGCTGAACAATGGTAACCGCAGCGCTTGATTCGCGATTGGCGCGCTCGCCGTTGCCCATGCCGTCACTCAGGGCCAGCGCGTATCGGCCATTGCCCACATCCATGACACTGAAAAAGTCCCCACTTTGCAACGTTCCATCTTTTGCGGCGGTGGCATATCCCGAACTGACCTGAAACGCTCTCGCGGATGCTAACGTGACAACCTGATAGGACCCATCCACCGAATGTTCCGTCTTTTTCACGGTGATCGTCTCCCCGAGCACTTCTGAAAGCAGCGGAGCCACCAGTTTGGCACATTCGTCGTGCCCACTGGGATTCAATTGCAAAATCTCAATCTCCACCTTTCCTTCTTCCAAAGAGATGATGTCGATGCCTTGCACCTCAAGGCCCAGTCTCCCCAACACGGTCATGATTTGGGTTTCTTGCTTGTGGTTAGCGCCGTTTTCATACCGAATATCCTGCGCGAGATCTCGCATAATTGTTCCCACGCCGGCCAACTGCGCTGCCACCAGGCTGCGACTGTCGCGCAACTGGCGCATCATGCCCCTTTGTCGTACAGCCGCGGCGTGGGAACGCTTCAGAGTGGGCAGCAACTGATCGAGCTTGACGCAGCGACTGTACATGGACCGGGGAACATCCTCGATGCCATAGTCGTCCCGCCCGTCAATCTGCGCAATCGTTTCCGTCATGGCGCGATGCGTCGTGACCGGATCCGCGGACCAGCACCTCTCATACCGCCGGCACTGGACGCACAATTCATTCACGGTCATCTCAATCGTTTCTTTGCTGCCGTTGTCGTGGTTTGGCGCTGGATCAGCCGCTGTCGAAAATGAACTCGCCAGTTGCGAGAATACGCTGGCCACCTCCTCGATGCGTGTAGTCAGGAGTTCCTTGATCCGGCGGGCATGTTCCTGCTGATTCATCGCGTAATGGACTGTTCCAGGCGTAAATCGGGCCATCACCGTGAATGCCCGCAGAGGTGTAACGTACAAGAGTAAAACCGCAATGGCAAATGCGGCCATATCGTCGACAGACGCGGGAAGGCGGAGTGTATACAACGTCAGCACGGTCGCTCCAACCAAAAAGGCCAAACCGCTGAGAAAACGCTTGCCTTCCCGCAGCATTCCACCCAGAACCCCGCCAAATCCAAGAATTCCGATAAATCCGGCCATAGGGAGTGCTCCCAGCGCCAGGATCACGCCCGTGATCAGACCGACAGCCCCTCCAATTCCGGGTCCGCCCACGGCGGCGAATGCAGCCACCAGATAACCGGCAAACACAGTTTCCAACGAGACGCCCCTGACAGCAAGTCCCTGCAGACCAGTCAACAGTGAGGCCAGCAAAATAATGAGCGCGAATACTTCATCAGTTCGCCAATTCTGACGCGCTTTGGTCATCGTAAACAACGGCGGCAGTTGCAAAAACATGAGCGTCAACAAGAAAGAAAGCAACCCGTCAATGCAGGCCATCCCCAGGGCATACCAGGTAAAACCGTTATTGGGCCATGCAAAGCCGAAACGAAACCCCGCGTCAACGGCGAACACTAGAAAAGGGGTCACATGAATGTCCACGCTATCAAACCTGTTTAACAGATAGATGAGAACCCGGTAACTGACCAGCATGGCAATCAGCAGTAGCGGGTTCGCGCCCGACGACACGGCCGTTACAGAGCCCAGAATCAGGCCAGCCGCGATCCACACGGAAACGCCTTTGCGCATGTGCAGCGAAACAGCATAGGCCGCCAGGACAAAGGGCGTGAGCGCGTCCAAAATCACAGCCCTGCCAAGCAGAAAACCAACAGCGCATACGATCAACATAAACCGCAGCCTCGCTGCTACATCCCGTTGTTGTCCATCCCTCCTGATCAATGAATTGTTGGACGGTTCGGTTTTCCCATCACTAAACAGCGGCGCGGCGACTGGTTCCTCTGTGAGGGAGACAAGCCGCATAATCGGCTGATCTGGGCGGGCAGGCCGAGGTCGATGCCTGTTTTTACTATTCATGAATTGCACCACCCGTTCATAGAATAGTTACATTGTAGTCAGGGCGAGTCGCGAACTTTGTCAAACACTGTTCCCACGCAAGATAAATTTAGCGACAAAAAATAGTTCGTTTCGCGATCCATCCGTAGGGAACAAACGGCAAACAGGGATTGTTCCGCGAAGGCTGCCCAGACTTGCCAGGGTATCGCTGCGGCCGCATACTAGACGTAAACACCGGGCAATGCGGAAAGGATCGGCTACTGTCATGCGCAAACCGTGGGACGAGTATTTTATCGATATGGCGAGAATGGTGGCGACACGCGCGACCTGCAATCGTCGGCAGGTCGGAGCTGTGATCGTGCGGGAGAAACGGACGATTGCCTCTGGATACAACGGTAGTGTTGCAGGGGACGTCCACTGCCTGGACGTGGGGTGCAAAGTCGTGAACGGCCACTGCATCCGCACCGTGCACGCGGAGAGCAACGCCATTTTGCAGTGCGCCAAGTTTGGCGTGCAAACGGAAGGCGCTGATCTGTATGTAACGCATTTTCCCTGCCTGCAATGCACGAAGCAGATTATTCAGGCGGGCATCCTAAAGGTGATCTATGCGGAGCACTACCGCGTCGACCCTTATGCGTTAGAGTTGTTCGCGCAGGCAGGAGTCGCCCTCGTGGATCTGGAGCATTTGGGCGTTCCGCGCGTATAGTGGAGTATCTGCGCATGCTGGGGGATGCTCACAGTGCCAACTTGGCTAAAAAACCAACTTTTGCGTGCCTTTCGGGATGGGGATAAGCGCTCAGTTGTTATGCTGAACCGGGTGTATTACAAATATCGCAGAACGGCGCAAACTGAAGAATCGTAAGCAACACTTTCACTCACGGCCTGCGGCAATCTGCCGCGCGTAGCGCTTGTCTACCGTGCAAATCCGAGTTTGCCTGTCTGGTCGAAGAGCGAAGCCGCTCATGAAAGAGGAGCCTTCTCTATACGAGAAGACTCCTCTTTCATGGCAAACAAACATCACTGCCTCGCTGAATGATGGAACACGAAATTCACACTCGCTTGATGCCCGGAGCGCAGGCATGGCTAACTTCTGCGCCCGCCTCGTCCGCCGCGCTTAGACTCGCTTCGCTTGAGTGCCTGTAGCCGATCTTCACTGTCTTTCATGAAACGGCTCATCTTGTCTTCAAAGGTTTGTCTGGTTCCGCCTCCGCCGCCCCCACCGCCACGAGGTCTGTGCGCCCGTTGCGGCGCCGGATTATCTGAGGCCTGACGAATGGATAAGCCGACCTTGCCATTGTCGACGTTAATGACCTTGACGGTCACCGGATCGTTCACTTTCAAATGTTCGTTGATATCCCGCACGTAAGAATCGGCGATCTCCGAGATGTGAACGAGTCCAGTTTCTCCTCCGGGCAGTAACACAAAAGCCCCAAAGTGGGTGATTCCAGTGACCTTGCCTTCCAACTTGCTGCCCAGCTCAATTGACATAAAAGCGAAAGAGCCCCCTCTAAGCGTCACATCTTCATTACAGATTATACCGGAGCATCGAAAAATGTGTCAAGGAGACCTAGTTCCCAGGGGATTGTGTAGTAAAGAGGATCTCACCAGGTTGGATCAGATTGTACTTCTTCTCAGCCAACTGCGCGATATAGCGATTCGAATGCAGTTCCTTGATCTGCTGGGTCAACAGCCTGGTCTGGAACTGCGCAACCTTCATCTCCTGATCCAGAGCCGCCCTTGACGCCGCTTCCCGCGCAAACAGGGGCCGTTGAACGAACCAGTAAGTATAGGCTCCCCACAGGACTACAGCCAGGACAATCACATACCTGAGTTTCACGGGGATACGGCGCCTGGGCCGTTTATGTTTATCCATCTGCACAACAGTGCCGATCCTTCGTTCACCCATGCCGCCGTTCTCCTATGTCTCATCATCGTCGCCGCCTGAACTGGCGCCAGAAAATAACCTGGCCAAAAGCGCATGGTATTTATTCGCTACGCGACGTCCTTCTTCCTTCCCATGTACGGCGATTGGCCGGAGATATTTTTTTGCCCGCCGCGCTCCCCACGTTGCCCCTCCCTGCAAACTGTGTCCCGTCTTAACGACAGGCCAGACGATCACAGGCTCAATCCTGGCCAAGCCCCGATCGGTTGACTGGCAAACCAGCAGGATACTTCTGCAGGCGTACAGGCACGGAGTGACGACAAGCAACACGACCGTTTTATACACCAGCCGCAGACAGAGGTACACGAACCGCACGACCAGTCTGGTGCTGGCCACAACCAAAGGGTGCGCCGTCTTATAATAGATAAACCATCCTGCGCCCAGCAGAACGAACATGACAAGACGGACGTCTCCATCGTTCGCTCCAAGCAGTAACGTAAACACGAAAACGGTCGCAAAGAGCCAGTAGCCGAGATCGAACACGGGAGAAAATCTCTTCAGGAAGCGCCACTCTTTCAACGAGGTTCGATATATGTCGTGGACAGTTCCCATCACTGCGCCTGCCAAGGTCATCAGGACGGCTGTCGCGTATTGAGCTTGTAGGTCCATATCCATCCCCGATTACTTGAATATTTTCCCGAACACACCCCTGGCCTTTTGCGCAGCGCTGAATCCCTCGTCAAAGTAGACCAGGTCAAAAATCGCGCCTTCGATCGACACTAGTCCGTTCTCCAGACTCAGTGCCTTGATGTGCAGGTTCTCGCCCCGAATGGAAAGCATGCCGCTCGTCGTCTGAAGGACAAACTCCTTCACGTCAAACGACTCGACATTCATCACCCCGGTCACTTCGGCATACTGTCTGTTGATCATCAGAACCTGATGTTTCTCCGAATCCCTTCTGGCTCTCTCCTCCGGCACACGGATTCCCCCCATATCGGATAGCCTGTACCCGCTTCGATACACCTTATGGCTCAACCGATGCAAATAGAACAAGGACGCCCTAGTCCTCTAGGTCGTCCTCGTCGTCAAATGTTCCGTCCGAAGTTCCTGCCCGTTTGTCTTCGCCAAGCACGGTGTACATCTCCGCAGCCTGTTCCTTGCGAGTCTGCTCCACAATCTTGTCGATGCGCACTGTGAGCGTCCGTTGGCCAAACCGGATGCTGAGTCTGTCGAGCACCGCTACTTCAGTGCCCGCCTTGGCAACGCGCCCGTTGACTTCCACTCGCCCGGCGTCGCAGACCTCTTTGGCGAGCGTTCTGCGCTTAACCAGTCGCGATACCTTTAGAAACTTATCGAGGCGCATCTACTTTGTAACATCTTTAAGTTTGTTGCCGGGCTTAAACGCGGGCACAAATGACTCAGGAATCGAGATCACTTCGCCAGTCTGCGGATTGCGCCCGTTACGCGCCGCGCGTTTGCGAGTTTCAAATGTGCCAAACCCGATGATTTGCACTTTTTCGCCTTCCGCCAACGCTTCTGAGATGGAATCCAGCACCGCGTTTACGGTCGCTTCGACATCCTTTTTCTTGAGTCCGCTCTTTTCCACAACCTTATTGACCAGATCAACTTTGTTCATGAAACGACAGGCCCCTTTCAAAGGCATAATGTTCACAGGTGAGTATTCGTGGCGCATACAGGAAACTCCTGCTACTGTTCAACCTTTTCTTTGGCATTTTGCCAAAATTCCTCGAGAATATCAAGCGAAACTTCAGAAAAAGCAAGCGTTCGCTTCTCAAGCTGCCGTTCTACTTCCTGAAAGCGGCGACGAAACTTGTCATTGGCCACCCTGCAGGCCTTCTCCGGGTCAATACCCAGATGCCGCGCCAGATTGACCACACTAAACAGCAGGTCGCCGAGTTCCTCCAGTTGGCCGTCGGCTGACTCAGCACCCTCCAATTCTACAATTTCCTCAGCGATTTTTTCGAAGACGCCTTTTCTGTCCGGCCAATCGAAACCTGCCGCCGCCGCTTCAGTTTGAAGAGCGATACTCTCCTGCAAGGACGGTTGCGCGCGTTTTACGCGATCGAGCAAAAACGGTCGGGAAGCTCCGGGTGGTTTCTCGGTGGATTTTATCCGCTCCCAGTTTACTTTCACAGTTTCTGCATCCAGCGCCTTTGCATCCCCAAATACGTGGGGGTGTCGCCGAATCAGTTTTTCCGATAACGCCCGGATCACGTCTCGCACCGTAAAATATCCTTCGTCGCGACCAATTTGACTATGCAATGTCACCTGCAACAACAGATCTCCAAGTTCATCCACCAACGCGTCCACGTCATCGCTGTCAATCGCTTCGGCCACTTCGTACGCTTCTTCGATCACATAGGGCCGCAGCGATTGATGCGTTTGCAGAATGTCCCAGGGACAACCGTCCGGAGAACGCAGTGTACTGACAATCTGTTGCAGTTCCGACCACTCGCCGAGTCGCAGCGTCCGTTCTCGCAAAGGCGGCACATAGAGTGAAGTCAAGTGATCGATCTCTCCCAGCCGATCAAGCTCATACAGTGGCACGCGCCGAATCGATTCACCGTCTCCCAAACCGACCCCACGCGCAACCACGACTTCATGGGCGTCGCCATAGACCTCCGCCAAAGCTACCTTCACATCGGCAGCTTTGGCGGTGTTATACATTTGCACGATGATTGTATGCAGTGCTGGCCGAAGCAGGCCGCCACCCACATCGTCCGCGTCAAGCAACAACAGACCCTCTACGGGATCAATCCCTATGCGCAGCATCATGTCGTCAAGAAAACTTTGACCCGGTCCAAAAACGATCTGATGGTTCAAAGAAGGAGCGCGTTCTGTCAAAATCCGCACGGTGCGTTCCGCCATGGCGGGGTGACCAGGCACGGCAAAGACGATCTCTCCATGTAGCCCCGCTTCGTCCATAAGGTAACCTGCTATCGATTCATAAACCTCATCGAACGACGAAGCCGCTTCATAGAATGAATCCAGAGCCGTATAAGTGACTCCTTCACTCTCCAGAAACGATACTACAGGGTGCCGCATGGTGCGAATGTATGTTGCATGACCCTTCTTCAACAACCGGAGTGTTCCATACGGCAGACTGTTCACAGACCCGCCGCCAAGTCCAACGATATGTATGACGCCCATGCGGCACCTGTCCCTTCGTGTGTCCGAACCCATAAACGCTTACCGGGCAAGCAGCCCCAGTTTCCTGAACGTCCTCGCGAGCAATGGACCCACTTTCGGCACTACGATGAGTTCCTGTTCCCCAAGTGCGCCCACAAGAACGAGCATGAAGCAATAAACGAACGCGCCGACGGCAACCGTGAGCACGGTGACAGAAGCTGCGCTGATCCGCGATGGAAGACCGAACGCCATGCGTTGCCACTGACTGTACACGGCAAACGTGACTGCCCCCATCACAAAGGTGGCCAGCGCAGATTTGACCAAATGGTTCGCCAGCGTCATCTTCATCCGCATAAGCTTCGCCACGGACACCCAATTGAGCGCGGCCGCGACCGCGTAGCTGACAGAGGTGGCGACAGCCGCTCCGTCGATTCCGTATCGCGGCACCAGAATAAAGTTTAACGCAACTTTGAGCGCCGTGCCAATGACCAGGCTGCGCAGCGGCACGTAAACCTTGCCAAGGCCCTGAAGACTGGCGGCAAGCGCAATTTGAACGCTGCTGAAGAAGGTGGCCAGACCAAGGATCTGGATACTGTGATATCCTGCGGCGTTGCGAAACAGCGCGATGTCGATCGGACGCCCGAGTATGAAAAGACCTGCCGCCGCCGGCAGTGAAAAGAGTACCGCGACTCGCAACCCAAGAAGTATGCGCGCCGACGTGTCGCGCGCGTCACGCAGGGCGTGCGCCTGAGAGACTGACGGCATCAGGGCCGTTCCTATGGAACTGGCCAGAGCTGCCGGCAGCATCATAAGTTTAAACGCCCGTCCTGCGAGAAGCCCGAAGTCACTGGTGGCCATAGCTTGGGAAATTCCCTGATGTTTTAACAAGTTGGTCACTGTCAGGGCATCGACATTACTGGTCAGCGGGATGACAAGCGCCCCCAAACTCACCGGAATCGCGTAATACAGGAGACGTTTCAGGATGGTGGCAAAACTCAGGGGATCGCGCCCGAGTCGCTCATGCGGTATGACTCTCGCAACGGCGGCCAAATGATGTGGATCCCGATATCGCCAAAAATAGTAACCCATCGCCGCGATGCCCGCAACGCCCCCGCTGACGGCCCCAAATGCCGCCGCCGCCGCCGCGGACGAATCGCCGAACCCAAGGTGGACAACCGCATAGGCGCCGACGAGAATGGTCGCAACCCTGACCAGTTGCTCTACGACTTGCGAAACTGCCGTAGGGTTCATCATCTGCCACCCTTGAAAGTATCCGCGCATGCTGCTCATCGCGGGAACGATGAACAATGCCGGCGCGATTGCCTGAA
The DNA here is from genome assembly GCA_021805735.1 of Bacillota bacterium. Classification (GTDB taxonomy): domain Bacteria; phylum Bacillota; class Bacilli; order Alicyclobacillales; family SLC66; genus JAKADD01. The sequence goes on along the minus strand of JAJZEE010000026.1, from coordinate 26,245 downwards.
TGGCGTACACTGCACTCTGATCGCCAGACACCCGCGCAAAAAAACCGGCGCCAAAGTACAGCCCTACCGCGCAAATGAACCCAATGACAGCCAACAGGGCCAAAGACACTCGATAAATGCGGCGAGCAGTTCCCACATCGCCAAGAGCTGTATATTCACTCACGTATTTGGACACCGCAACCGGAAATCCGGCCGTTGAAATGATGAGCAGCGTGGCATAAATAGGGTAGGCCATCTGGTATAGACCCATGCCCCTGTCGCCGATCAGGTTTTGCAAAAGCACCGTGTAGACAGACCCCAGAAGCTTTGACACAATCGCGGCGACGCCAAGTATCAAAGCTCCTCGTAAAAATGTCCTGCTTGACGACTCCATCGTATCCGCCCCTGTCCACCCCGCGCTATATCACGAGTATACTGGTGGCTTGGGAGACTTATACTTGCTCGGGGGAGGCCGAAGAGGGTCGACAACTCCGCTTCTCTTCAGACACGACTGGGCAGGAAAAAGGGGCAGCCCATTGCTGTCCCTGGCCATGCCGATAAGTGCTAAGCGATCACCTGAACCTACTGATCCATCTGTTTGGATAGAAACCCTGCGGCAGTCTCCGCGAGTTTCGTCTCGAGCTCACCCATCTTGGTCTGGTCATCGCGCGAAACGAGCACCACGCTGCCAATCGGGTCGCCGTTATAGATGATCGGCACAATCACTCGTGAACTCACGTGATCCCATTTGTCGCGAACGATTTGAATGTCGCCGGGGTTGGTGGACAAACTCGTCTTACGATCTTCCATCACTCTTTCCACATCAGCCCCCACCGGCTTTTCAAGATACTCCTTCTTTGAGAATCCCGCCGTCGCGATGACCGTGTCGCGGTCCGTGATAATCGTGATGTGACCGAGCGCCTCGTTTAACGACTCAGCATATTCCTTGGCGAATTCCCCGAGTTCACCAATTGGAGAGTATTTCTTCAAAATGACTTCGCCGTCACGATCCACGAAGATTTCCAGGGGATCACCCTCGCGAATACGCAACGTCCTGCGAATTTCCTTTGGAATCACAACCCGGCCGAGATCGTCTATCCGTCTGACTATACCAGTCGCCTTCATGCTGAAAACGCCTCACTTTCTCGAAACGGTTTACTGTGGTTCATGGTGTTATCTTGTCCTATCCGGTCTATCTTTACCAAGCAAACAGGAGTTATTTTGTGGAAATAAAACGCCCCCTGTAGAGCAATTCAGGGGGCTCGTCCGCTGAGTGTTCCGGGCAAATCAACAGTCGGCTTTCGTAACACCAAATGCCGGGCCAAACTCGACGGATGATCAGAAAACGAACTTACAGGGTCACTTTAATGTTCGCGGCCTTTTGCAACTGCCCCACCACGGCAGGCACAATCTGTTGCTCCTGCTGCAGGACCAATTGCTGCTGAATGGAAGACTGCACCGCTGTAAACGGTTCCACGACCCGATGAAGCACTTCCATCACGTGGTATCCATACTGGGACTTAAACGGTTGTCCGACAACGTCAATGGGTTGTGTCATGGCGTGCGCGGCGAATGAGGGCACCCAACTCGACGGAGTTGTGGGAGGGTACTGACCGCCCGTGTTTTTAGAACCAGTGTCCACCGAGTATTCTTTGGCCAAGGTTTTCCAACTGCCGCCGTTGCGCAATTCGGTGTAGATTTTTTGGGCCAACGGCAATGACTTCACTAAAATGTGACGGACCGTCACGGTCGCGTATTGATCCAGATTTTTCTTGTAGTACTGCTGCTGCTGAGTGATTGGAACCGACTTGACAAGACTCTTCGCGTATTGCTCAAACATCAATCCGGTTTGAATATACGACGCCAGATTCGCATCGGTCAGGTTCAGAGCCTGCATCTTCGCGTCAAAGGTCGCTTGCGATCCGCCGTAAGACTGCTGAATAATCTGCTGCTTGGCCTGCAGCACCTGTTGATCCACCAAAGTCGCCGGCACTTTGATTCCCGCCTGCTTCTCCTTTTGCACGAGCACCCGGAAATACAGAATGTACGTCTGCGCGACCTGTTGCTTGACTGTCTTGTTCACCGTCAGCTTTGGATTGAACAGTTGCTCCAGATGAACCTGCTCGTCCAACTGCGATGCCGTGACTGTACCACCGTTGTATGTAGCGACAATCGCGGCGCTGTTCTGTGTGCCACAACCCGCAAGGACGGTCGCAAGGGCCGTCGCCGCAATCATTCCCACTGCCACGCGTGATCGTTTCCAATTATCGAACATGTTCCAACGCCTCCTGTACGTGAAATACTTTAGCAAGTTCGTCCAGCACTTTCTCCGCCATTTGCAGCAGCCTCCCATCGTCCAGACCGCGCCCTTCTATCGTAAGCGTATAGACTCCGCCGACCGATTTCAAACGCATGCGCCTCGGGTAGACCTGCGTCAGCTCAAAGAGGCGCACCCCGGAAATCGTCTTCGCCTGTTCTGCGCGCATGGCAATGTGAAGATCAGAACCCTGCTTGGTCACTGAAGCGAGATCGTAAGTAATGGCGTAAGCCCGAATCCTGGCGACCGACAACAGATTTTCCACCTCTGACGGGATGGCGCCGTAACGATCCTCGATCTCTTCGCGAAGATCAGCGACTTCAGACAGTGTCCTGCACGCCACAAATTTCTTATACATTTCGATCTTTTGCATGGGGTCGGCCACATAGTTGTCGGACAGATAGGCATCCACCGTGATTTCCACCGTCGGATCCTGTTTGGTCTCGACAGGCTCCCCGCGCAGTTCCTTAACCGCTTGCGCGAGCATTTCAGTGTACATGTCAAACCCAACAGAACTGATGAAGCCGTGCTGCTCCGCGCCTAGCAGGTTGCCGGCCCCGCGGATGGCCAGATCGCGCATGGCGATCTTGAAGCCGCTTCCCAGTTCCGTAAATTCTTTGATCGCCTGCAGGCGCTTTTCCGCGACCTCGGACAATACTTTGTCCGGCTGATAAGTGAAGTAAGCATAGGCAATCCTGTTGGACCGCCCTACCCGACCACGAAGTTGGTACAACTGTGACAACCCCATACGGTCTGCGTTGAACACAACCAATGTGTTGACGTTGGGAATGTCTAACCCTGTCTCGATGATGGTCGTTGACACCAGTACGTCCGTTTCCCCCTGCAAAAAGTCGATCATGACGCGTTCCAGTTCATCTTCTGGCATCTGTCCATGACCAACCGCCACTCGCGCTTCAGGGATCAGGCGGGCAACCCGATCGGCGATCGACTGAATACCCTGAACCTGATTGAACAGAACATAGACCTGTCCGCCCCGACCAATCTCCCGCTCAATCGCCTCGCGTAAAAGAGCGTCGTTATATTCTACCACATACGTCTGGACGGGAAAACGATTCTCTGGAGGAGTTTCTATAACGGACAAATCCCGGACACCGACCATCGACATATGCAGTGTGCGCGGAATGGGCGTCGCAGTAAGTGTCAGGCAGTCGACGTTGCTGCGCAACTGCTTTAGCTTCTCCTTGTGGGATACTCCAAACCGCTGCTCCTCGTCCACGACGAGGAGGCCCAGATCTTTAAACTGGATATTCTTTTGCAGCAGCCGGTGGGTGCCAATGATGATGTCGACAGTGCCCCGACGGGCGCCGTCCAGGATCCTGACAGACTCCCCCTTCGACCGAAAGCGGCTCAACACTTCGACGGTCACCGGAAATCCGGCGAATCGTTCCCTGAATGTCTCATAATGCTGCTGCGCCAAAATCGTCGTCGGAACGAGCACAGCCACCTGTTTGCCGTCAAATACAGCCTTTGACGCTGCGCGGATCGCGACCTCTGTCTTGCCATATCCCACATCGCCGCACAGCAGCCTGTCCATGGGGCGCCCCTGTTCCATGTCTCTTTTGATGTCGGAGATCGCCCGCAACTGATCAGGCGTCTCTTCGTAAGGAAACATCGCCTCAAAATCACGCTGCCATTCCGTATCGGCCTTGAAGGCGTGACCGAGGGTGGTTTCACGTTGCGCATACAGTTTGATCAGTTCCTGCGCGATATCTTTTACCGATTTTTGCACTTTACTCTTCGTCCGCGCCCAATCGGAGCCTCCAAGGTGATGTACGCGCGGCGCCTTTTCTTCGCTGCCCAGATATTTTTGAATCAGGTTGATCTGGTCCACCGGAACATACAGTTTATCGTTGCCCGCATAATGAAGATGCAAATAGTCCCGGTGATTCCCATCGATCGACAGTGTCTCGATGCCCATGTATTTGCCGATGCCATGGCTGACATGCACGACGAAGTCTCCGCTGTGGAGATCCTGGTAACTCTTGATTCGGGCCGCCTCAGACGCGTCAGAACGAATTTTTCGCGCCCGTCGTTTGTTGACGAAGATCTCATTTTCCGTGATAACGACCAGATGGGCGCCCGGCAGCTCAAAGCCATTGGCGAGTCCGCCAACAATCAGGATAGGCGCTTTCCCCTCCCGCTCAAATCGCGTTCGCCGCTCTGCCTCAATGGCGAAGTCTTCAAGCACGCGCTGCATTCGATCGGCGCGTTCCTCGCTCGCGGCTACAAAAACCACGTGCTGGTTCGTCTTTTTGAAGCGAAGCAACTCAGTTTTGAGAAGCGGCAACTGGCCATGAAACTGCTGTAAGGAGCGCATCGCGAAATTGACCACCGGAATTTCCGGAAGGCCCTGAATGTGGCGCGGAAACAGGCTCGCAAACAGTTGCTTGCGACCGTGTCCCGAAAATATCCGGTCAAGATCCAACTCTTCGACAAGTCCAGGGAGGATTTCCCCGTGTTCCAGAGCTGCCGTCGTCCATTCGGCTTCCTCCCGAAATACCCGTTCCATGGTTTCCCTCAGTCGCGTCGGCTCGTCGTAGATAATCAGCGCCTGCGAGGGCAAATAATCGGCCAATGTACACTTGACGGAGTGGAACAACGACGCATATCGCAATAGACCGGGAAAATGGGCATTCTCGCGCAGGCGTTCGATATCCCGACCGATGTGGCGCTGTAAATTATCGGCAATCTCTCGCGATTGCACCTGTTGAACGCGCTGGTCCAGACTTGCTTGCAACTGATCAGCAACCGCCGTCATTTGCGAAACGGACGAAATCAGCTCACGCGCCGGCCAGATCGACGTACGCTCGACTTGGTCAAAGGAACGTTGCGTCTCCGCGTCAAAAAAACGAATCGAATCCACCTCATCGTCAAACAGTTCAACGCGAACCGGCAATCCGAAGAGGGGGTAAACGTCGACCAGACCTCCGCGAATGCTGAATTGACCCCTTGCTTCCACGATGTCGCTGCGCTCATAGCCCATCGCCACAAGGCGCTGGGCCATATCCGTCAACCTGATTACATCCCCGCCGCTAATTTGCAATACCGCGCCAGTCAATTCAGCGGGTGGCACCAACGATTGACGGAACCCGCGAATCGTTGTCACGATGATCCGCGCTTCTCCCTTAACAAGCGCCGACAGTGTTTGCAGACGAAGCCCGGCGAGTTCAGGACTGTACGCCACCAGATCACTATGAGAGAGTTCCCGTTCAGGAAACAGCAGCGCGGCGTCTTCACCCAACAGACCACTCAGTTCAAACACGACCGCTTCGGCGATTTGCATTGAATGGGTCGCAATCAAAAGGGGGTTGCCGCAACAACCCAGAGATGCGTACAGTAAATGCCTGGCCGAACCGGATAGACCGGCCGCCACCTGTTGCGCGGATCCCCTGGCAAAACCGCGCGTTAAAGAAGCCACATCGTCCGACTTGGTAAAATACTCAACGAGTTCCCGCAAGACCATCCCCCCAGATACACAAAAGCACTACCCGCCGAGCTCGCGGAGCGTCCAATCGCAAAAAGGCCTTTGCTCGCCGCCAAAGGCCCGTACCGCATCTATACTATGCACCCTGGAAAGCATGGTTCATTCATGGACGAAGGCTCCCGACACCGCGCCAGACCCCTATTGAAGCGGCGTAGGCGTCAACAATAGCTCCGGATGCTGACGGAGCGCTGTTTCACAGTATTCGCAAATCGTCTTTACATATGTCGTCTGATAGACGGCGTCAAATTCCATGATATCCGCCAATTCCTCAGACGTCAAAACGGAAAACCCCAAACTCTCGGCCGAAGTCTTCGTCGAATCAATCGTTCCGAGAAATGACTTGCAGTGCTTACAATAGTATACGATATCCGTCGCCGACGCACCCCGCATTCACTACATTCTCCTGGTAGTATGGGGCCTAACCGGCGGAATTAAACACATTCATCACGGCCGGAAAAGAGGATGTGCAGGCAGCCACAACGGCTTGCGCGGCGCGGGTCACCGCCTCTTCGACGATTCTTCGCTCCGGGCGGGGAAATTTTGACAAAACATGATCTGTCACCACAATGTCAAACGTCGGACGTCCAATGCCTATCCGGATTCGCGGGAAGGCTTCGGTGCCCAAATGTTCGATGATGGATTTCATCCCATTGTGCCCGCCGGCGCTTCCCTTCTCGCGCAGGCGAATCTTGCCGACCGGCAAATCCATGTCGTCATAGACGACAATCAGGTCCCGTTGTATATCATCCAGCTTCAGAAAATCGATGGCGGCGCGCACTGCTTCCCCACTGAGATTCATGTAGGTCAATGGCTGGATCAAATACACGCGTTCTCCCTGAAGCGTCGCTTCCGCGACCAGAGACCGCCACTTTTCTTTGACAGGTCCTGCCTGAAGCGTTTCGCTGACGCGCAAAACACACCAAAACCCGACATTGTGCCGGGTCTGGGCGTACTGTTTGCCGGGGTTCCCGAGACCGACAATGATCTTGGCCATAGACTTCGCCTCCCTCCTGGGCCCATCTGCAGCCGGTTTGTTGATTTGTATGCCGTACCCCTGTTCAGTCAATCGAACAATTCGCTAATGGACCTCATCTCATGAACCCGTAAAATTGCCTCCGCGATGATCTCCGCGACGGACAGCACCACTAATTTGTCAATCCGCTGATCATCCCTTAGCGCAATGGTGTTCGTGACAACGACTTCCTTGATTGGCGAAGCTGCCAGACGCTCTGCGGCAGGCGGGGACAACACAGGGTGCGTGCAGCATGCATAGACGTCTTTCGCGCCGTGATCGATCAGCGTCTCTGCCGCCAGAGTGATCGTTCCGGCCGTGTCAATCATGTCGTCGATCAGGACTGCGGTTCGGCCTTCAATGTCGCCGATGATATTCATCACTTCAGCCACGTTGGGCTCTGGCCTCCGTTTGTCGATAATGGCGATATTCGCGCCCAGACGTTCAGCCAGTTGACGGGCTCTTGTCACACCGCCCAAATCGGGTGACACGACCACGATGTCCTGCAACTGTTTTTTCTGCAGATAGTGGCCAAGGATCGGCAGCCCAAAAAGGTGATCCAGCGGAATATTGAAAAATCCCTGAATCTGCCCCGCGTGCAAATCCATACATATTACCCGGGAGGCGCCCGCAGTCTGAATCAGATCCGCGATCAGCTTCGCCGTAATAGGGTCGCGCGCGCGCGCTTTGCGATCCTGGCGCGCATAGCCGTAATACGGAAGCACGACGTTGATGCTGGCGGCCGAGGCCCGCTTTAGCGCATCCACAGTAATCAGCAGTTCCATGAGGTGTTCATTGACGGGCGCGGACGTCGGCTGCACCACAAATACGCTGCAGCCGCGCACGCTCTCCCCGAGTTTAATCTGCACCTCTCCATCGCGAAAGCGATCAATCTGACAACGTCCCAGGTCTATGCCAATCGCAGACGCGACTTCCTCTGCCAGAGCCGGATTGGCGTTGCCAGTAAATAACTTCAACTTAGGGTCTGCATAAGTCAATACTTCCACACTCCCTGATCCCACTTCATACCCTATCGGATGCGCTGTTTCAGTTTCATGCGCAGTCTGGTCGCATATTCGGGTTTGGTTGTCTGCCTTTCGCGGGCGATCGCAAACGCCCCGTCCGGCACTTCATCCGTAATCGTCGAGCCTGTGGCAATGTACGCTTCCCTGCCAACCTGTATGGGCGCGATCAGATTGACGCTTGATCCCACGAAACTGTCATCCCCAACAACAGTCCTGTTTTTCTGATAGCCGTCATAGTTCACCGTCACCACGCCACATCCGATGTTGACGCGAGATCCAATTTCACTGTCGCCGATATAGCTGAGGTGACTCACTTTCGTTCCCTCGCCAACAACGGAGTTCTTGATTTCGACAAAATTCCCTATCTTTGCGCCCGCGCCGATGTCGCTTCCTGGACGGATATAGGCGTAAGGGCCCACCGAGGCGTCGTCTCCGAGCCGACTCTCCATGACGAGCGCCGCCTGTACAGTTACACCTGAACCCGCTTTCACATCAACCAATCGGGCATTCGGTCCAATGACGCAGTCTTCCCCAATAACGGTCCGCCCCTCGAGTGAAGTACCGGGACACAAAACTGTATCACACCCGATGGCAACCTCCGCGTGAACGTATGTAGAAGATGGGTCGATGACCGTTACCCCATTTTTCATGTGCTCCGTGAGAATCCGAGTTTTCATGCGCGCCTCGACATCGGCCAACTGCAATCGGTCATTGACGCCGGCAAGGTCGTTCGGATCTTCCGCCAGTACGGGCCAGACGAACTGATTGACCGCTCGCATATGCGCCACGCAATCCGTGAGAAGCAATTCTCCCTGCGCGTTGTCCGACGTTAATTTCCTGAGAGCTCCGATCAGATCTGGAGTGCGAAAGGCAAATACACCCCCATTGATCTCCCGGATCAGACGCTCTTGCGCAGACGCGTCTCTTTCTTCAACGATGCGCATAACAGCGCCCTGTTCATCCCGCATCACACGACCATACGCAAATGGATCATCGACACTCGCCGTCATCACGGCCGACGCTTCGCGCTCTGCGGCGACATTCATCAGACGCTGGATCTCCTGTCTGCGAATCAGTGGACAGTCACCGTTGAGAACGACCGTCACGCTGTCTTCGGGCAGATGAGGAACGGCTTGCAATACTGCGTGTCCCGTACCCAACTGCTCCTCCTGCCGGATAAACCGAACCCGTTCTCCGAGCACGGCGCGCACCTGATCCTCCAGCCTGCCCACAACCACAAACAGACGGTCAACCCCTGCCGCCAGCAACTCGTCCACGACATACGCAATCATTGGTTTGCCGCAAATCTCATGCACGACTTTATGGCGTTTCGAATTCATACGTTTACCAAGCCCCGCTGCCAACACGACGCCGACCTTTACAGTCATGGGTTCAGAGCCTCCCGTATAGAAGTTTCGTCTCCACTATACATGAAGCCGCAAGATGGTTTCAATGCGTCGTCGACGATCCCTATAAACGTCCGGACATAACAATGCCGTCATTCCGAATGACAGATTCGGCAACGACGGCGCGCCTCGGTTTCAAATCTTCAGTCCCCCACAGCAGCGTTGTCAACGCTATCTGATTTGTAATATTCGTCCAGGACGGCATCCTGTATGCGTTGCCTTGTCACTGACGTGATCGGATGCGCGATGTCGCGAAACTCCCCGTCAGGCGTACGTTTACTCGGCATCGCCACAAACATCCCTGAATTCCCGTCGATCACGCGAATGTCATGCACGACAAACTCGTGATCGATGGTTATGGAAGCGATGGCTTTCATTCGCCCTTCCGTCGCGACCTTTCGCAGTCTTACGTCTGTAATCTGCACCCCGCCATCTCCCCGCAGAATCTCAGCATCTGTAACCGAAGCCAAAAAGGTCTCCATGTAATCTGCCAGATGTTATTCCACGTAATGGGCGGAAATTCCTGCAAACTATTCGCTAAAAAGTCGAAAAATAATGCGCGATTCATGACCATCCTCAGATGCGTCAGTTCCCCACCACTGCAACCAGTTCAATCTCCACCTTTGCATCCCGCGGCAAACGCGCCACCTGAACCGTCGATCGGGCTGGCCGGTGTCCGCCAAACGCCTCCGCGTACACTTCGTTTATCACGTTAAAATCGTTCAGATCAGACACAAACACAGTCGCTTTCACGACGTGATCCAGCGATCCGCCCGCTGCGGCGAGTACTGCCCGCAGATTCGCAAATACCTGCTCGGTTTGCGCACGAGCATCCCCCGCCACAAAATCGCCGCCCGGTGTCAGTGGAATCTGTCCTGACGTATATACAAAATCGCCTACCCGAACAGCCTGTGAGTATGGGCCGATGGCAGCAGGCGCATCCGCCGTGCTAATTGTGTGCAACTCCTTCATCTGGAACCGACTCCTCTCTACTGTACCCGGTAAAATAGTTGCCGGGTTCGATCGCAACCCGCCGATCAGACTCGTTCACTTGTGACAAGGACAACAGTGATATGTAATTGGAGACCAGCTTGTCGCCCGGCTCAGCAGTTTCCATGAATACCCCGGTTCCAACGACGTTGGCGTCAAATTCGGACATTAACCCCTTCATGGCTTTTACCGTGCCTCCAGCTTTCATAAAGTCGTCGATGATCAGCACCCGAGCCCCCTTGGGCAACGACCGCTTCGATAACGACATGGTCTGAATGCGCCGATCCGACCCGGACACATAGTTGATGCTGACTGAGGAACCCTCCGTGACCCTGCTGTCGCGTCGTGCAACCACAAATGGGCGGTGAAGGTACTGCGCCGTCATGACAGTCAGGGGAATGCCCTTTGTTTCTACTGTAAGCACGACATCGGGCGCAGTCGCAGCGAAAATCTTCGCAAACATCTTCCCGGCCATGCGCAGAACCTCCGGTTCTGAAAGGACATCACTCATAAACAGATAGCCTCCAGGCAGAATGCGATCCCCCCGACTGAGACTTTCGATCGCTTTGCCTGCAAATGACCGCGACCGCTCATCGGACACGTCCACCGCAAACAGCACTCCGCCAGAAGCGCCCATTTGGGTACGCAGAATCCCTTCCCGATCGGCTTCCATCACCGAGCGAATGATGGCAAGGTCCTCACTCAACGACGATTTGGCCGCATCCAGATGGTCAGCCATTTCCGTAAGGGAAAGTGGTTCACCCGGATGGTTCATCAGCTTTCGCGTCAGCCGCACAAGTCGTTCGCTTCTGCGCATCCAGCACTCCCCTCCCCTGTAAAGCCGATCGCTAATGCGACTATATCACTCGCTGTGAATCCCCCGCAACATGACAGCGACAAGAGATTAGCAGGTTTGGCAAAGATACACTTCTTTAAGCGTCCTGCGCAGCGTGTTGAACACTCTGCGAGCGCGTTGCTCCCGTTCAAACAGGGCAAAAACAGTCGGTCCGCTCCCTGACATGAGTGCCACCCGGGCGCCGAGGCGCTCTATCTGATCTTTTAATTTGGCGATCTCAGGGTACTGGCTGATCGTCACTTCTTCCAGAACATTGCCCGCCGCTTTCGCAACCGCCCGCAAATCACCCTGTGTGAGCGCCTGTACCATACTCTGCGCATGCGGATGGGTATGAATGCATGTCAAATCAAGCGCGGCGTAGATTTCGGCGGTTGAGACGGCAAGCGGGGGCTTTGCCAGGACAACCCAGAACGAAGGATGGACGGCAAGTGATTCCACGTACTCACCTCTGCCGCGAACAACCGCCGTTCCCCCCACCACGCAAAACGGAACATCGGACCCCACCTCCGCGCCGATCGTACACAATTCCTCCCTGCTCAGTTGCAGGTTCCACAACTGATTCAGTCCCCGCAACACGGCGGCGGCGTCCGCTGAACCTCCCGCCAGACCGGCGGCAACTGGAATGCGTTTGTCGATGTCAATGACAACGCCGTCGCGAACACCGAGTTGCGTCCGTAGAACCTGCGCTGCCCGAAACGCCAGGTTGCGTTCATCGTTAGGGATATATAATGCATTTGAATGAACTGAAACCTTTCCGGTCGCCGAGGACTGAAGGGAGATATAATCACAAAAATCGACAGTTTGCATGACCATCTCAACTTCATGGTACCCATCGCTGCGTTTATGCAATACGTCAAGTGTCAGATTGATCTTGGCGCGAGCCTTTTCAAATATCAAGCGTATCGCCCCCAAGACAATATAACACGAAACACCCCGCTTGCCTTAGCCAGGGGCGCCGTGATCATGCCGTGCGTGCAATTTCTTGATCCAAACGTTAGATGGCGCTTGTAGCCACCTGTTCCGCGCCATCGGGAAGCGCGTACACTTCCACTCCGCCCATGTCTTTGAGGAGTTTTTCCACAGGTTCCCCTTGCTCGTGAAACATTATGATCAGTGACTCCTGCGCATGCGCCTTGACGGCCGCTTCCAAGGCCTCACATTCGTCCAGCAGTACGTGAACCCGAGTGTGAGAACTCTCTCGACGGATGACGTCGACAAGAATTTGAGCCACCTCTCCGCGTTGCCGTCCTCTTGTATCCCTGTCTTCCTTGACGTACAGTGGATCAAAATATTTGACCGCAACGCGCGCGGCAGCTTCAAGGACTGCGTTGTCACGATCCCCCGGAAATCCGATAACGGCGGGAACACGCCGCGCCGTCAGTTTAGCGACCATCTCGCCGACCGCGCGCAAGCCGTCGGGATTGTGGCCATAATCAGAAATGACGTGGCACCCAGTGGGAAGTCGAAAGAGATTGATGCGCCCGGGGTTATGAAGATCTGAGCGAAACTGTGTCAAGGCCCCCGCACAGCGCTGCCTCGTGACCCCAAGATGCCTTGCTGCGGCGATGGCGCACAGTGCATTGGCCACGTGAAAGAACGCGGCGCCGTTTAACGTAATTGGCAGTTCCTCAACACGCACAATCTTCCATTCCAGCGACCCGGCCGCCTCAATGATCCAACCGTCACGGACAAACAACGCCTGCCCGCCTCTCGCCAGATGCCGCATCACAGATGGATTCTGATCCGAAACACTGACCAGAGCGACTCGGCTTTTCAGCCGACCCGCCAGTTTCACCAGTTCAGGATCGTCTGCTGACAACACAGCCAATCCCGACTGCGGCAGCACACACTCGGCAACCAACGCCTTTACTTTTACAATATCATCCAGAGTCTGAAGTCCATCCTGCCCGATGTGATCCAGCGCGACGTTCGTTACAATGCCGACATCGGCCTGGTCATAGGCGAGGCCAGCTCTCATAATGCCGCCGCGCGCTGTCTCGAGTACTGCAATATCGACACTCTGATCGGACAGGATCAGTTGCGCGCTGGATGGTCCGGCAGTATCGCCCGACAGCACTCTGTCATCGCCGATATAGACGCCTTCTGTTGAGGTCATGCCCACCACATGGCCGCACGAACGAAGAATGTGACGAATCATGCGAGTCGTCGTCGTCTTTCCGTTCGTGCCGGTCACGCTGACTACGGGTACCCGCGATTTCCCGCCGGGGGGGTAAAGGGATTCGACAATCGCCGCGCCCGCGTCCTGTGACTCTCCGATGCTGGGATAGTGGTGCATGCGAATCCCCGGGGCCGCATTGACCTCAATGACTACCGCTTCGCGGACAGCGGGCGCGCTCCGGATATCTTCGGCGATCAGGTCAACGCCGCAAACGTCAAGTCCGATGGCTCGAGCCGCCCGTTCCGCCAGCAATGCGTACGATGGATCCACTTCTGCAGTGACGTCAACGGCGATACCGCCGGTACTCAAATTTGCGCTGTCGCGCAGGTACACGATCTCCCCTGAAGCAGGAACATCCGCGAACGTTCTCCCCTGATTCGCCACGTACCTATGCACAGCGTCATCCACACTGATGCGGGTCAACGGCTTTTCGTGATCTTCCCCCCGCTCAGGCTGGGCATTCACAACCTCAATCAGTTGATTGATCGTCCGATACCCATCACCGATCACGTGCGCCGGAATTCGTTCCGCCGCGGTGCGATACTTCCCCCCCACCACGAGCAACCGGTACTGTTTCCCGTAGATAAACTCCTCAATAACGACAGCTGAACAAATCTGCCGGGCATAGTGAAAAGCGTGAGCCAGTTCCTCTGTATTTCGAATGTCGATAGAAACCCCGCGACCCTGACATCCATCCAAAGGTTTCACTGCCACACTACTGTGCAACCTCCGAAATATCTGCTCAGCCTCTTCTGGAGTTCCCGCAACAAAGCCTCGTGGAACGCGAATCCCCGCCATTTGCAGAATCTGCTTGGTTAAAGCCTTGTCACTGGCAATATCGACGGCAATGGCTGAAGTGGACTGAGTCATCGTCGCCTGAACGTATTGGCGATACTTGCCAGTGCCAAGTTGAAGCAGGCTGCCGCGGATGCGACGCACAGGAATGCCGCGGCGTATCGCCGCCGCGGCAATAGCGGCGGTGCTTGGACCCAGATCACTTGTCGCCCGCAGTCGTCTGGCGTCATCCAACGTCTGGCGAAGCGGGAAATACTCCCCGCGCACACACGCGTCAACCAGCGCCATAGCGCGTTCCATGAGAAAACGTGTGGGTTCCTCTGATTCGTATTCGACAATCACATCGTACAAACCGGGCGCGCCTGCAGAACGGGTCTTCCCAAAATTGGCCTTATAGCCGACTTGCGTAAGCAGTTCCAGTGCAACATGCTCAATGATGTGCCCCATATAGGTGCCTCCGTACAACCGCTCTACGAAACCACCCGGCCGCCCCATGGCGCAATGGTGGTCATACAACCCCGGACAAACGGCCAGGAGCCGATCGACGAATCCAGGGAATTCATAACTGTCGCGCTCCGTATACTCCTCCAGGTCCACTCTCATTACAATAACCGGCTTGTAAATGTAGACATTCGGGCCGTTGATCGCCCGCATGTGGACGATGTTCACTCGGTTCCACTCCTCGTGAGACTTTCTAGATCCGGTTTTCGATCACGCAGCAAAAAGTGATAGCCAGCAGGCAAAATATGCAACTTGACGCCACACAGAGCAAGCGCATCGTTGTGGCGGAGATCGCCCAGATTCGAGTACAGCAGCGCCCCTGCATCCACCACGGACACGGCGCCGCGACCGATCACCTCAAACTCCGTTCCCCGAACCACCACAGCCGTGTCTTCATCAATCCCAAGTCCCAAATGATGAGGATACTGCGCGACAGCGGAAAGCAGTCTTCCCAAGCGGCCCCTTTGCGCGAAATGCTGGTCGATGACGACACCGTCAATGAACTCCATGCCTGGAGCCATATTGACAATGCCGATGCGCGGGTTGGTCTCCTCTGCTCCTTCGACGATCATTGTGCTGCTCATCATTGATGCTCCGGCGCTCGTTCCCGCCAAAATCAGTCCATGTTCATTTCCGGTGTGAAGCGCGGCGTCCACCTGCGTGCCACCCAGTAGTTTGGTGATTCGAATTTGCTCTCCACCTGTGAAAAAAACACCTGTGGCGTGCTCAATCGCTTTGCGCGCGCTGGATCGATCGGCCGCTTCACGAGAAGACACATCGAACGTCCTGACATCCTCAACTCCGATTTTCTCAAATACATCAATATAATTGGCGCCTACCTCAAGCGGGAGTTCTGTAGCCACAGTCATAACGACGATCCGCGCGTGCCCACCGCCCGCGAGTCGGACGAATTCGCGCAGAATGGTCATGTCTCCATATTTGTCTTCAGCCCCGCCAATGATCACGAGGGCGCCCCTTTGACGGCTCATCATCTGCCTCCACTCGTAGAAACCTGTCGATTCGTCCACATAGTTGTCCACATGTACAACCTGCCGTCGTCTACACCTCAGGATCGTTCCTTTCGGATGCGTATCCATAGACTATCCCGTTCACGAGACGCTATGCGGGATGGAGTTCTAAACCGTGCAATCACACTGACGCAAACTTCGGCGAACGCCTGCAAGCCTTAAGAGACGGCTGGGGCAACCAGCCGTCTCGGTCGCTATCCCGGGTTCACTACCGGCTTTCGCGCGCTGCCAGCGACGATTCCGCAATTTCAATGGCCCTTTTGACCATATTGCCCGCGTCGCGGGTGGTAATGCCGCCCCAACCTTCGCGCTGCAAGGTTGGATAGAAGCCGAGGTCCTTTGCCAGTTCGAATTTAAACTGCTCAGACATTACTCCACGCCTGCGCCCCATGTAGTTACCCCCTTTTTGAGAAGTGCGTCCAAAGCTAGCTTCCCCGCAACCCGCAGAGGTATCCATCAAGGGCCGCCACAACGAAAAAACCGCCCGGAAACTTCTCCGCAGCGGCTCTTTAAATGGGTGCCAATAGGTTTATCTGACCGTTTCAAATGCGTTAGAAATTATTCTTCGAATTCGCCAACTTTGACCTGCATATCATCGCGACATACCATTAGCTCTACAGTTTCCGTCAAGATGTCTGCGTAGCTATAGGATACCCGCTTAAATGAGTTTTCCGACTGATCGAGCTTGACCACAAATACAGATGGGTATGTTTCTTCGAGGATGCCCGTACGTTCGACTGTTTTGCGTCGACCACCGTTCGCGCGAAGCAAAATCTTCTCTCCTACAAGTCCTTCCAAGTTCCGCTTGATATCACTCAAAGCGTTCTTTGCAGCCACACACTCCACCTCTTTTCACGGGTCAGTATACCAC
This sequence comes from Bacillota bacterium, assembly GCA_021805735.1. Classification (GTDB taxonomy): domain Bacteria; phylum Bacillota; class Bacilli; order Alicyclobacillales; family SLC66; genus JAKADD01. Next base: position 9,781 of record JAJZEE010000026.1, on the reverse strand, counting down.
ATTGTTCCTAACCGTGTCAAACAGGGGAAATATTATAGCAGTCACAGTTTTTCTTTGTCAATCACTGATCCAAGCCCAAATTCGCAAAATCAGAGAAATATTTGAGTGACCGCCCGCTCAATACCGTGATCGAGGCAATCCAATCCGATATTTACCTCTTGTCTCCAGCCCGCCAAGTCCTTCAGTGCCCGTGATTGTGGATGTCACAATCCTGAAAATGTCAACCGTCTCCGTGATTGGCGTATAAGCAATCTGCTCAGCCAGAAACACTGGATCCAAGGCATGAATGAGCACTCGCTCGGGGGAACTGGCAAAATTGGCCCCGGCCTCGAGCAACGCTTCATAGTGGGATTGGCAAGCTCCCGCAAAGATGATCAGTTCATCAAGGCTGCGCTCAACCTTCCGTGCGTTTTGGACGGCGCGCACGAAGTTATCTGAGTTGCGATAGTTGTCGATACTGGCCAGATCGGGCGATTTGACATCGTGCAGGACCCCGTCATGGCCTGTAATAACCAGGATATCCGGGTGATGTTCTTCGAGCAATTGCGCCATCGCGCCCGGCATGCTGAGTTCAGGGATGTTTTTCCCGACCGCGCGAATCCCCAATCGCCTATACACCGACAGACACTTTTCCAGATACGTGCCGTCTCCGTCAAGGTGCAGGACGCGGCCGGGGAGTTCAAAAAAATCCCGCGGCTGCTTTCGCTTTTCCGATCGGTAACCGAGTTTGTCCCGCTCTCCCTGTCGTCGTAACTGTACCAGTCGGAGCGTTTCGTGTTCGAGTTTGGCCTGAGAGATTTGGTACGACTGCCAGTCTGATTCTGTCACGACGGCGAGATCTTCAAACGGGGCGTCTGCGAGCAGTCGTAGATCCAATCCCTTCAAAATGGCAATCCCCTGTGCCATATCGAGTCCGACTATGACGAAGCAAATATCCCGGTCGTATGATTTGCGCACAACAAGGTTCCCGACCTTCCACATCCGCACCGCCTCCAGCACAACTTGGATTCACTGTACGGTAGTGTATGTGCGAAGTCGGGCCGGGGTGAAAGGCCAGAGAGATCTTACGATTTTGTGAACCGATCCGCCACCTTGGAGGCGCCGAATGAGTCTGGTTTGATTTTTGTCTGATACCCGCTTTGGGTAACCCATCCAACCAGATCCTTGATCAGCGTTTTCGTCTCGCCGTCCTCCCCGATATCGAGATGCACCTCGACAGGCAGCGGCTGTCCCGCGGCGCCCAGGGCCGTCTCCAACTCCTGAACGACTTCAAGCGCCATGGACGCCTCCATAAAAATCCTTTGTCTGAACTGTATCTGCTTCCTGTAGGGACGTTTCAGGAAATAAAAACGCGCACCCTTTCCCACCCTGTGAATGACGATGGCCGTCACAAAAAGTGTCGATTGACGCGCCGAATGAGGTTGCGAATCAGATCCAACAATCAAGCGGTAACGTTCATCCGCCCCTTCTTCCTGATACTGCCTGATGTCCGCCGCCACCTCATCGATCGTCATGGGGCCCTTGCTGGGACTTATAAATCTCACGTTCAATCACCGTCCAATCGAGTATGGACAATGCTCACTGGGTACTTCTCAGCGAGTGTTGCGAATTCCTGAATACCAAGCGTTTCTCCCCGGCGGCGTCCATCGATGCCTGCCGCCGTCAACCAGTCCGATAACTCAGACTTTTCGAAAGGAAATTCGCTTGCCAAAGCGTTGGTCAGTGTTTTGCGGCGCTTCCCAAATGCGGCACGCACGATGCGAAAGAATAGATTCCGATCCACATTCAACCAGTCGTCCGTGATGTTCAAACGAATCACTGCGGATTCGACATTGGGAGGGGGGATGAAGCATGTCGGAGGCACAGATGCAATGATTTCCGGTTGCGAGTAGTATTGCACAGCTACAGTCAAAGCGCCATAGTCTTTTCCCCCGGGCGCCGCCGCGATGCGGAGGGCGACCTCCTTTTGTACCATCACCACCAGCGCAGAGAGCGGCAATGAAGATTCGAGAATACGCATGATCAAAGGAGTCGTAATATAATATGGGAGATTCGACACAAAACAAAGGGTTGCTTGTTCGGGCACATTTTGCAACAGGCTCCGAAAGTCCAATTTGAGCGCATCCGCCAGAACGAGGTCAAGTCCGTCATACGACTGGAGCGTGTCTCTCAATACTGGTATCAGCGCGCGATCTTTCTCAACCGCGATGACCCGATCAAAACCCCCTTCCAACAGCGCCTGCGTCAGGGTTCCGATACCCGGCCCCACTTCGATGGCCACGCGGGGGCCGGATCCTGCATCGGCGACCAAGGCCGCTTCAACAATATCACTCAGGACATGAGCATCAATTAAGAAATTTTGGCCCAGACCTTTCTTCATTGTAAATCCGTGCCGCCGAAGCACGGCATGAACGACGGACGGCTGATAGAGGCGTTCACTCATGGCTCTTCCTCTGTTTCGAGCGCAGAAAGCGCCGTTTCAAATTCCAGTCTTGACACGCTCATGGTATTTAAACGCTTATGAAAAGATTTGGCGTTCCCATAGCCAATGCGCAGCAACGCGCCAAGGCGTTCCCGCCGTTTTGCCGCCTTTGGCGCGCCGACAAGCCCCAACGCAGCCATGTCAGCCCAGGAAACCACTTCCTCCGGACGATTCCATACGCTGCGCACCTTCTCCAAAGCTTCAACAATCTCGCCAATGCTGGCATTTTCAACGCCAATGTCTCCCCGCTTCAGAGCCGCCTGACGAGATATGTAGGCATGTTTGGCGGCCGGAAAACGCCGGGCGATCTGCTGACGGATCCGCTCGCCCGCATAGTCGGGATCTGTCAGGATGATTATGCCGCGACTGTCCGCCACTCGCCGAAGCACTTCAAACACGTCCTGGTCAATATGTGACCCGCCAGTCACGACCACATCCGCGTTCGTCGCTCGCAGTACCCGATCACGATCATGAATGCCTTCCACGACGATCACTTCTTTAATCTGTTCCGCCGCATTCAATGGGCCCATCACCCTTTCAAGAGGCTGTCCGAAAAGGGTTGCGAGACCCTCACTTCAAGGCAAACGCCCGGTTGGCATTGTTGTACGTCAGTTCTGACAACTCATCGAGTGTCAGGTTCCTGATGTCCGCCATTTTTTGCGCCACAAAGCGAACATAGGACGGTTCATTGCGCTGTCCGCGGTAAGGCTCCGGAGTCAGCCAGGGCGCGTCTGTCTCGATGAGGAGCCGATCCAAGGGTATTTTTTGCGCGACTTCCACCGGTTTTTTCGCATTCTTGAATGTAATGGGTCCGCCAAAGGAGATATAGAAGTTCATGAGCAGACACTCTGCAGCCATTTCTGCACTACCGGAAAAGCAGTGCATGACGCCGCCCACTTCACCCGCCTGCTCCTCTCCCAGCACCGCCACGATATCTCCGTGAGCTTCACGATCATGGATGACAATGGGCAGGGCAACTCGTTTCGCAATCGCAATCTGACTGCGAAATACCCGGTCCTGAACGGATCGCGGTGAATTGTCATAGTGGTAATCGAGCCCAATTTCCCCTATGCCCACGACCTTTGGATGCCGACACCATGATTCCAGGTCAGTCAGATCGGAATCTGTCACATCTTTGGCATCATGAGGATGGAACCCGACAAGCGCATACACACCCGCATACCTCTCAGCCAGTTCGATGGCCTGCAGGGAGGACCGTCTATCGTATCCGGGTACCACGATCCGAGTTACTCCAACACTCAGCGCGCGATCGACAATGTCGTCGGTTTGGTCAAACAGCGCCGGATCATTGAGATGTGAGTGGGTATCAAACAGTTCCGCGGCCAGCTTCGATCACTTCACTTTCATCCCTGGCGCGATCCCGTCCGCGAGGGTTGCAAGCGTCAACCGATCTCCGTCAGAAGCGGCGAGAATCATTCCATGCGACTCAACGCCGCGCAGCGTAACCGGCTTCAGATTGGCAACCAGAATCACCTGTCTGCCCAGCAGTTCTTGCGGTGTATAATGTTGTGCAATGCCTGACACAACCTGGCGCAATTCTCCGCCGACATCGAGTTGCAGTTTCAAAAGTTTGTCCGCCTTGGGAATCCGTTCTGCCGCGACTACCCGCGCGGCACGTAGATCCACCCTGCCAAAGTCCGCGATGTCGATCTGTTCGAGTTGCGGCGTTGCAGGCTCTTGAGCGACAGAGACGTTCGTGGACGGCGCATCCGCCGATCCACTCTGTACAGACGCAGCGTCTGGGGACTTCCCTGGTTCCGTCTCTCTTGTCACATGTGCAGGTTGGGCGCCCTTACTGTCTGTCAGTTCGTCAAGCGCTGCCAGTTCAGCCGCCACATCGAGTCGCGGGAAAATAGGTTCTCCCTTTTTCGTCCGCAGCCCTGAAGGGAGCATGCCAAAGTGTTTTGCCGACTCCCATGACGTTGACTCACCGGGCGACAGACCCATTTGCGACCAGATAGAAGGCGATGTATTGGGCATAAATGGCTGCAACAGGACGCTCACGGAGCGAATCGCCTCAAAAACGGTGTATAGTACGGTGTTGAGCCGATCACGATCACCTGCTTTATGCAGAGCCCACGGCGCGGTTTCATCAATATAGCGATTCGCCCGCCGCACGACGGTCCAGATCGCTGACAGGGCCGGCCCAAATTCAAATCGATCGAGAGCGTCTTCCACCTGGCTCACTGTCTCTCCGATGAGTGTCGCATAGTCGCTCTCCAACTGTGTGATCGCCGCTGACGAAGGGATGACCCCTCCACAGAATCGTTCCAGCATGGCCAGTGAACGATGAACCAAATTCCCCAAATCATTGGCGAGATCAAAATTGAGACGCTCCATCAGCGCTTCCAATGTGAAGACGCCGTCCTGTCCAAACGGAATTTCGCGCAATAGAAAGTAGCGCAGCGCGTCAGAGCCATAGCGGTCGACAAGTAGGTTTGGATCAATGACATTGCCTTTTGACTTTGACATCTTGCCGTCTTTCATCAGTAACCAGCCATGGCCCACGATCTGTTTGGGCAAAGGCAGATCGAGCGCCATAAGGATAATAGGCCAATATATGGCGTGAAATCGCACAATTTCCTTTGCCATGACATGTACATCAGCGGGCCAGTAGTGTGCGAATCGCGCCTCCAGGTCAGGATCGCCTGACATATACCCCAGGGCCGTAATGTAGTTGGTCAACGCGTCGAGCCATACGTAGATCACGTGCTCGGGGTGGCCCGGAACCGGGATGCCCCAACTGAACGTCGTGCGTGACACGCATAAATCCTCCAGCCCAGGCAGCAGGAAGTTGTTGAGCATCTCGTGCTTGCGCGACGCCGGAACGATAAAGTCCGGATGCGTTTCATAGTACTCGATGAGTCGGTCCGCATATCGACTCACGCGGAAGAAATAAGCTGGTTCCCTGACCAGCCCTACAGGACCTCCGCAGTCGGAACAGCGGCCGTCCTTGAGCTGTCGCTCCGTCCAGAACGACTCGCACGGCGTACAATACCACCCTTCATATTCCCCTAAATAGATGTCCCCTTGTTCCAACAATTTTGCAAAAATAGCTTGCACAACGGTCTTATGACGGTCTTCGGTCGTCCTGATGAAATCGTCATAGGAGATATCCAGGCGCTGCCACAGGGCTTGGATCCATACCACAATGTCATCGACAAACGCCTGCGGAGCCTTTCCGGCAGCCTCCGCTCTCTGTTGCAATTTTTGACCATGTTCATCCGTGCCCGTCAAATATCTGACATCGTAGCCGCGCAACCGTTTATACCTGGCCAGCGTATCCGCAACCGTCGTCGAATACGCGTGGCCGATGTGAAGTTTGTCGTTCGGATAGTAGATAGGCGTCGTAATGTAAAAAGTTTGGTTGTCCACAGTTTGCAGTCCCCCATCGCAAGCCCAAAAGCGTCGAAGTCTTTCTTGCCGCTCATGGTATCAATAAAGGACTCGCACTGTCAATTTCATTCACCACTGGCCGGTGCTGACGCCTGATTCGGGTTCAGATCGCATTCCTGTCAGTGAGATTGGGGCGTTCGCGCGGCGCGGATACCACCGCGGGGTATGCCTTTGGGCCGCGGATGCAAAGCGTGCTGCAGCTTGGTCAGAGCGCGTGCCTCGATACGCGATACGTAGGACCGGGATATCCCCATTTGTTCTGCGATTTGATGCTGAGTCCATTCAATGCCGTCGATCAACCCATACCGCAAACACACCACTTTGCGCTCCCGCGGATCGAGGATGTGTAGAAATGATCGCAGACGCTGTTGCTCCATCCGCTCTCCTACGTAACGCTCAAGTTCATCAGAGTCGGAGCCGAGCACATCTCGCAACGTCAGATCGTTGCCCTCTTTATCGGTGCCGATTGACTCGTCCATGGAGACATCGCGACTGGACTTTTTCCGGGATCGCAGGTGCATCAGCATCTCATTCTCGATGCAGCGCGCTGCGTATGTCGCAAATTTTGTTCCCGCATCAGGTCTGAAACTCTTGACCGCCTTGATTAATCCAATAGTTCCCAAGGAAATCAGGTCGTCCTCATCGACGCCTGAATCGCGAAATTTCTTCGCTATATACGCCACAAAGCGCAAATTGTGTTCAATCAGACGATGGTACGCTTCCTCATCGCCCTCCTGCAGTTGTGAAAGGCACATTTTTTCTTCCGCTTCACCCAGGGGGTGGGGAAACGCCTGATTTTTCACATAGGAAACCAGCGCCGCCGTTTCCCTGATACATAGGGTGATGAGTGAAACGAATTCTGGCACTCTTGGTCCCTCCTGTATTCTTGACGGCATCAGGCCACTGTATGCCCCCGGGTACAGGAATGTTCACAAAATCGAGCCCATATTTACCCGCGCAAGTTAAAAAAAACTATTGCATTCCGTTTACTAAGGTGGTAGACTTTCACTAGTAAATATGTGGGTGAAGCTTAAAGAAATCCTCTCTTTTGTGAAACGCTGAACATTTAAGCGGATTTACTTAAGGCACACACAGATATTTGCTACAGCCAGCATTTGCGGACATGGCCCTGTCCGTTGCAGCAAAAACTGTATATACTCTTATACGTCCAAGGAGGCGTTTTTGATGATGAAGTCGACTGGCATTGTACGGAAAGTGGATGAACTCGGTCGTGTGGTTATCCCGATCGAACTGCGGAGGACTCTCGGCATTGGCGAGAAGGATGCTCTGGAGATCTATGTTGACGGAGATCGCATCATTCTGAAAAAGTATGAGCCAGCCTGCATCTTCTGCGGACAAGCGGATGAAATTATTCACTTCAAAGGCAAAAACATTTGCCCGTCCTGCATCGCGGAGATGGGAAGACAGTAATCCGATTTTTGATCGCCTGACACATCACGGGTTTTCGGGTGCAAAGCACCCAAAAACCCGTGATGTGTCGTGGGATCATAAGCGTTTTTGCACATGAAAACCCCGCTCGTCAGGGTTCTTATGCTGTGCCCATCGCGAGTTCGGCGTGGCCGTGTCTGAGCAGGGGCACAGCATAAGAATCCGGCCGACAGGGAAGTGTTTACGGCGAAGCGCCGATGACATACGCGCAAGCCGAATCTTCCGAAAGAGGATCCTGGTTGACCGCGAACGCTCTTGCTCGTGAGCCGCCGCAAGCATCCCGATAGTCACAAACACCGCACTTTCCAGTAAATCGCGCGGCACGGATGTCCTGCAATAACGGATTCTCACGGTAAATGGCCGACAAAGTGGTTTCACGGATATTTCCTAACGGAATGGGCAGGAAGCCGGCAGGAAATACGGTTCCGTCGTGAGAGACAAATATAATTCCCTTGCCGTCCCGAGTACCGCTCGTCTGGGATCGGGATTCGGAAATGGGAGACCCCAGCCGATCGCGCAACTCCTCAGCCAATCTCAAATAAAGGGACCCGAGCCGAAACTTTTCAGCCACTTCGCCAGGAGTGTTTCCGCTGTCGCCGCTGAGTTCCCGCCGCCAGGCCACCACTCGTCGAAAGAAGGGGCCCTCAACGGTGCGGACAATCAAATCGTACTTAGAAGAGTCAAAGAGAAAATGAGCCACGTCTTCGTACTCGACAGGCTCAAGCTCCTGAACGTTTTTGCCGCGACCTACAGAGACCAGAAAGAACACTTCCCATATTTTCACGCCAATTTCTTTGAGTATCTGGACAATTGCCGGGAGTTCATGAACATTTTCACGCATGACAACGGTGTTCACCTGAACCGTGATCCCGGCGTTCACCAGTTGTTTCAAACATTCTATCGTTTGCTGAAAATGCCCCGGGATTCCTCGAATCCCTTCGTGAATCACCGAACTGGCCCCGTCCAGGCTAATGGACACGGCCTTTACACCCAATGTGCTGATTCGCTGAATATTTTCCTCCGTTAACCTCGGCGTGACGCTCGGAGCGAGCCCAACGGGAATACCCAACTGTTGGGCATGTTCCACCAGATCAAGCACGTCGGCCCGCATCAACACGTCTCCGCCCGTCATGATCAATACCGGATACGGACGTCCGAATTGAGTTAGACTTTCAATAAATCGCAACCCTTCCTCTTGGGTCAGTTCACCTGGCGCAGGATTTGGCATCGCTTCAGCACGACAGTGCTTGCAGGCCAGAAGGCATGCGCGTGTAGATTCCCAGAACACCAGAATTGGCCGTGTGTCGAAATCCAATTGTGCCACGTTATCCCCTCCTGAATTTACGGTTGTCAGAAAATCTCACTCTTGCAAGAGAAGCGTCTGGTACACAGCCCGCCGTGACATGCCGCGGGCTTTTGCCACTTCTCTCATGGCTTCCTTCTTGTCGAGACCCTCGTCCATTAGCCGATTTACGTGCTGCGCTATTGATTCTCCCTCAATGGATGCGGAATTCGACATTTCCTGAGAGACCGGGGCAGCCGTCATCCCTTCGATCAGAACGACCATTTCGCCGCGTGTGGCGTCGGGCGAAAGAAGTGTGTTCCACTCACTGAGTCGTCCACGCACATATCGCTCGTGCACCTTGGTCAGTTCCTTGGCGATTACAACCTGCCGGTCTCCAAAAATCGCATGCATGTCCGCCAGAGATTTGTGAATCCGGTGCGGCGATTCGTAAAACACCAACGTTTCCGGGCGCATTTTCAGAAATTCAAGAGCAGCCCTGCGCCATTTTGCCTGACGGTCCAAAAACCCGTGAAAAGAGAACGCTTCGGTGGACAGACCTGACCCCACCAAAGCGGTCAACAAAGCGTTTGGTCCGGGCAACACCACCATCGGATAGCCGAGTTTAACAAGATCCACGACAATTGTAAGCCCCGGATCGGATATCGCGGGCATCCCTGCATCAGAGACCACAGCGCCTGAGCGCCCCTGTTCCAGAAGGGCTATAATCTTCGCACCCGCCTCGCGTGAATTGTGTTCGCGGTACGAAAACAATTCTGCGGGGTGAATGTCGAAATGAGTCAGTAATTTCTTGGTATGCCGAGTGTCTTCCGCAGCGACAAAATGCGCTTCCTTCAATACACGCAGCGCCCGCAGGGTGATATCTTCCAGATTGCCTATAGGCGTGGGCACAACATAGAGCGTTCCGCGTGTCGACTGGCTCAAGTCATTCATGATCACTATCCTTGGTCCTCTCTCCACCCTCACCGGCTTCAGCCTAGGGGACATGTGATAAACCCAATCTTGGCAGGCGCACTGCGGTACATATAGTGTTTGATTAAAGCCTCAAACACTATATGTGGGATCATAGCGCCTGCTGTGCGGACTTTATCACATGTCCTCTAGGTGCGCTGCAGACTCTGAAGGCAAAA
>JAJZEE010000025.1 GCA_021805735.1 Bacillota bacterium | reverse complement strand
TCCGATCTACGCTGCCTCGCGGCATGCTCATCCAGCCCATTGCGTTTCATGAGCCTTGAGAGTTGCATCGGAACCGGCGCATAGACAAGCACCGTTACATCAACCAGTGTATGCGTACCGACCTCAAACAATAAGGGAACATCCAATACGGCAACCCGTCGAGCGTCCATCTTTGTGTATTCTTCAGCCTTCTCCCGCATGGCCTCTCGAACGCGTGGATGAATGATGCCGTTTAGCCTCGCGCGCGCCTCCGGGTCAGAAAAAATCAGCGTCGCCAACCGTTCGCGATCGAGATTTCCGTCGGGTCCCACATACTGTTCTCCAAATGTGGAAATAACCTCCTGGAGGCCGTCTGTTCCTGACTGCACAACCTCCCGCGCCAATACATCCGCGTCAATGACGAGAAAGTCCATCCTGGCCAATTGGCTGGAAATCGAACTCTTGCCGGAAGCGATTCCGCCCGTCAATCCCACAATCACCCCGCGCGCCTCCCCTGCTGGCCCTGACCGCCTTGTACACGCCAAACACACTTCCGGCCGACAATCTGGCACACTGCGTCACACACTATGCCACACACTGCGCCACACACTATGTCGCCGTGCGACGGCGCACAGTAGCGCCACTGCACGTTGACGGTATCAACAGTACAGTCACAGCCTCATTTCACACCCGCGCGCCGAGGCGACACATCCGATGACTTGCGCGATATTGTCGCATTGCGCGGGGGTCGTTGGCAATGAACGCATACGTGTGTGCCCCTGCCCGCCACCCGACCTTTGACGATCGAACTTCCACAGCCGGCGCATGCCTGGCCTGTCCGCCCGTACACCTGCAAGGCAAATTGATATCCCCCTGGTTTGCCGAATCCATTTACGTACGACTTGACCGAACTGCCGCCTTGCTCAATAGCCTGACTGATGACCTCCCGAACCGCAGACGCAATCGCAGCCGCGTCTTTGGCCGACAGCGTATGGGCTCGGCGTTCTGGATGCACCCTCGCACGGTAGAGCGCCTCATCCACATATATATTGCCCAGTCCGGCTACCACCGTCTGATCGAGCAGCACCGCCTTCACAGGCGCACGTCGGCGACGAAATGCGGTCATCAGATATCTTCCATCAAAACCCGCCTCGATCGGTTCGACCCCCAGATCGCGCAGGCCTGGCAACAAGTGAAGTGCGGGTCGCTCCAACAGGTCCATGGTGCCAAATTGTCGGACATCCCTGTACCGTAACTCCGTACGCCCATCAAACTGAAAAACAATATGAGTATGAGTTTCCACCGGATCATAGGCACTGTAGAACCCATATCGACCTTCCATCCGCAAATGAGACACCAGCACATCAGTATCCAAATCGATCAACAGATACTTGCCTCGTCTTCCCACACCGCGAACCGTCTGTCCAACCAGACGGGCGCAAAACTCAGAAACAGTCGGCGACCGTACGATACGATTTAAATGCACATCCACCGAGCGAATCGTCCGGTCTACAATCAACGTTTCAAGACTGCGGCGGACAGTTTCGACCTCGGGCAGTTCTGGCACATCGGTCATCTCCCATCCCATCTTTGGTTCCACCCTGTGACGACAGGCGTTCCGCCACTGGCAACTGCCCATTGCGCGCAAAACAGCGACACGACGGCACCGCGCGCCGACCATGGCCGGACGCTCACTCATTGCCCTTGGGATCGTTGCCGGGCGATTACTGCCTCCCATCCCTATTTTGCATCATACCAGGTAGGCCCGGAGTGCAGATCAACCTTTAGGGGAACACACAACTCCACGGCCCCTTCCATCGCGTTTCTTACGTGATCATACAGTATAGACAATTCCCTCTCCGGACACTCAAAGATCAGTTCGTCATGCACCTGAAGCAGCATCCGGGCTTTCAGTTCGCCAGTGCGAAGAAACGCCCCAAGTTTGACCATGGCGATTTTTATGATGTCCGCCGCCGTGCCCTGGATGGGCGTGTTCATCGCCGTGCGTTCGGCGAAACTTCTCTCATTAAAGTTGCGACTGCGAATTTGTGGCAGATACCGCCTCCGGCCAAGCACAGTCTCCGCATAACCGCGTTCCCTCGCCTGTTCGACCGATGCATCCATGTACTGTTTGACGCCAGGAAATTTGGCAAAATACTGCGCGATAAAGTCAGCCGCCTGAGCGCGCGAAATATTGAGATTTTGCGATAATCCATAATCGCTGATGCCGTATACGATGCCAAAATTGACCGCTTTGGCCTGCCGTCTCATAAGAGGGGTCACGCGTTCGGCAGGCACCTCAAAGACATCACTGGCAGTGCGCGTGTGAATGTCCATGTCGTGCAAAAACGCGTCGATAAGCGCCTCGTCTTGCGACAGGTGCGCCAGGATGCGCAGTTCAACCTGCGAATAGTCGGCGGACACGATCAGCCACTCTGCATCGCTCGGCACGAAGGCCTGGCGCAACCGACGTCCTTCCTCCATGCGAATCGGGATATTTTGCAGATTGGGATCCGCGCTTGACAATCTTCCGGTCGCCGTCATGGCCTGATGAAATGAGGTGTGCACCCGAGACTGTGGCGCGCGAACCACCCGCAAGAGACCTTCCACGTACGTGGACTGCAACTTCGCGAGTTGTCTGTACTCCAGGATTAACGATACAATTTCACTGTGCGGCGCCAATTTTTCAAGCACATCGGCGCTCGTGGAGAAGCCCGTCTTTGTCTTTTTTACCGGCGGCAGCCCCATCTTGTCGAACAGGATCTCACCGAGTTGTTTCGTCGAGTTGATGTTGAATGGATGGCCTGCCAACGCATAAATCTGCGCTGTCAGTCTTTCGATGCCCGCAATGAGTTCCTTGCCAATCGTCTCCAACCGCGACACATCCAAACGCACGCCGTACAGTTCAAGCTCGGCGAGCACGACCGCGAGAGGCGCCTCGACCTTTTCATACAGCGGAGTCAACTCATAGTCATCAAGCATCTTTTGCAGTGCGCCGTGCGCCCTGAGCAGCCGCCTTGCGCATTCGATGTGCGCCCACGGCGCGCCGTCGCTCGCCGATTCCATCGCTTCGCGCAGCGACTCTGGCACGTCCTCCTCGGGCAGCGCCTTCCCCAGGACATCCAGCAGATCGGGCTCTCCCTCGGATGTATGGATCAGATAAGAGGCCAGCAGCGTGTCAAACATGCGCGGACACACCTGCCCAGCGGTCTGCGCGAGGCCCGTGAGCACACCGCGCACCATCAGAGCCTTGCTGTCAAATACAACTTTGACGGCGTCGTTCTTCAGGAACGTCTCCAGTGCATCCTTCGTCTCAGGCTGTCGCAGCAGTTCATCCGAAAGCGGCACATAAAAGGCGTCATCGTGATGGGCAATCGCCATCCCGCGCCATGCGCCCGTTTGATAGTTCCCCTGCAGATCCATTGACACGGCAAAAACGTCGGAGATCCCATTCACCCGCTGCCCGAACTCCGCCCATGAAACAACATCGACGCTTGCGACGCCGCCACGCGCAACGCCATCTGCAACACTGGCAACACTGGCAACACTGGCAACACTTGCGACACTTGCGACACTTGCGACGCCGCCACGCGCGGCGCCCGCGACGAACGCGTCGGCGCCATCAGGCGCCGCCATCCCTCCGGCATCCTTCACAGGCGTCGCATCTGCGCCCCTGCCGCTGAGTGCCTCATCGTGCGGCGAGGCCCCTGCTTGCGACGTTTCACCTCCTGTGTGTAACGGTGCTCCTGTGTCCAAGTCTGTCGCCCCTGCTGCTGCTCGGTGCATCCACGGCGACCCCGCATCCCCCTCGGCAAACAGTTCGTCCTGCACATCGTTTCCATTTCGGTTCACGCGGTTGCCCTCACTCGGTCCTGCGCCTTTCCAGGTGGGAATCCGCGACAGCAGCGAACGAAACTCATACTGCCGAAAAGCTGCCTTGACATCATTGAGTTCATAACCGTCATAGCGCAAGTCGTCAGGTCCAAGCCCCAGAGGAACCTGGCAAAGGATAGTGGCCAAACGTTTTGACAACAGGGCGAGTTCCCTGTTCTCGCGCAGGCGTTCCTGCAGTTTGCTCCCATGGATCTCGTCGATGTGGTCAAGGACTGTTTCAACCGAGCCGTATGCGCTCAGCAGTTTGATTGCCGTTTTCTCGCCGACTCCCGGAACGCCGGGAATGTTGTCCGACGAATCGCCCATCAGACCTTTTAGATCGATGATCTGGCTGGGTTTCAAAGTATACCGTTCAAACACCGCTGCCGGGTCGTATCGAACAATATCGGTCGTACCCTTGCGCGTCATGCCCGCCGTAATGTGATCAGAAACAAGTTGCAGCAGATCTTTGTCACCAGAAACGACAAATACGTCAAAGTCAGCCGACTTCGCAGCCGTCGCCAGTGTTCCTATGATATCGTCAGCCTCGTAAGTCTCGAGTTCCAAAGCGGGAATACGAAAATATCCGAGCAGATCCCGCGCCATCTGGAACTGTCCGGACAATTCTTGTGGAGTCGCCTGACGCCTCCCTTTGTATTCCGGGAATTCACTGTGCCGAAACGTCATCTTTCCTTTATCGAACGCCACAGCCACGTGAGTCGGCTGCTCATCGGTCAGAAGTTTCAACAGCATCATCGCAAAACCGTACACCGCGTTCGTATAGAGACCACTGGCGGTGGACAACAGCGGCACGCCATAAAAGGCGCGGTAAAGCACACTGTTCCCATCGATCAGCAGCAGTTTGTCGCGTGCACTGCCATCGTTTTTCAGAACCTTGCCGCTATGCAGGCCAGCCAAAACAACCCTCTCCAATCGAACACACGGCTAACAAACTCCATTTTGGTCATTGTAACATAGAAACAGCGCTCACTCGATCAACACGAGGAGCGCCTGTCGTTCAACTGTGAAGTTGTCAGTCCGCCGCTTGCGCGAAGGTGCCTGCGCAGTATAAATCCGAATCAACCTGCAGGCTGTCGATCATCCTGATCTGATCGCTCACTTGGCCAGCAGTTTCAAAAATTCGCGCATGAATCCTGGCAAATCGGGCCACGCTTGCGCGGTTACCAGGTTGTCTTCGACGTACGGAGCAGAAGTCGCGTAAGTGGCGCCACACGATTCGACATCCGGGCGGCAGGCGGGGTATGCGGTCAGAGTGCGCTCTTTTAGGTGTTCGCGCACGGTTGCCAGAACTTGCGATCCATGGCAGATGGAGGCCACCGGTTTACCCGTTTCAAAAAAGTGGGCGACGATTCCCGGCAGGTCCGGATCCAGGCGGATGTACTCCGGCGCACGTCCCCCAGGGATGATCAAAGCGTCAAAGTCCGCCGCGTTGACATCCGCAAACGCCACATGGGCGTCAAGTCCGTAGCCGGGTTTCTCAGTGTAGGTGTCCATGTGCGCTTCAAAATCGTGGACGACCGTTTGCAGCCGCTTCTTCCTGGGCGCGGCAATCACACAGGTGAATCCTTCTTCAAGACACCGGTAGTACGGGTAAATCACTTCCAGAGCCTCCACTGCGTCGCCCGTTACGAGCAGTACGTTCTTTGCCAAGATCATTCACCATCCTTTTAGAGGTTGTTCAAAAAGAGTCGAGATGTGACAGTCTGTCCGATCCTTGCCTCTATTATATTCCGATTTCTATTAAATTGACACGATCGTCATTTCATATTTTTCCATAGCACAGTGACGCCGCATATGAAAAAGAGAAGGGAAGGCCCGTGAGCATCCCTTCCCTGGTATTTTCTTCGCAACGCCCTGCTGATCCGTGTGCGAGTGCTGTTTTACAGGTTTTTAATCACGGCGTCAGCAAATTCTGATGTCCTTACTTCTTGTGCGCCCTGCATGAGACGGGCGAAGTCATAAGTGACGACCTTTTGCTGGATCGTCTTTTGCAGCGACGCGACAACGGCGTCAGCCGCCTCCTGCCACCCGAGATGTTCGAGCATCATGACGCCGGAGAGAATGACCGAGCCTGGATTGACCTTGTCGAGATCCGCATATTTGGGGGCGGTTCCGTGAGTCGCTTCAAATACGGCATGCCCTGTGACATAGTTGATATTGGCCCCTGGGGCGATGCCGATGCCCCCGACTTGAGCGGCTAGCGCGTCTGACATGTAGTCGCCGTTCAAATTCGTGGTTGCGACAACGTCAAATTCGGCCGGGCGGGTGAGCACTTGTTGTAAAAAGATATCGGCGATCGTGTCTTTAACGACGAGTTTACCCTGCGCTTCAGCGTCTCGTTGCGCCTGATCGGCGGCGGCTGCGCCAGACTCTTCCTTGATCCTGTCGTACTGGGCCCAGGTAAACGTGCGCTCGGGGAATTCCCGCTCCGCCAGAGCGTATCCCCAATTTTTAAAGGCGCCTTCCGTGTACTTCATAATATTTCCCTTGTGGACGATCGTCACGTTCTTGCGGTTGTGCTTGATGGCGTACTCGATGGCCGCTCGCACCAAACGATCGGTTCCCTCCTGTGATACGGGTTTGACGCCGATTCCTGACGTCTCGGGAAAACGGATTTTCTTGACGCCCATCTCCGTACGCAAGAAGTCAATCAGCTTCTTCGCCTCAACCGATTCAGACGCCCACTCGATTCCCGCGTAGATGTCTTCCGTATTTTCCCGGAAGATCACCATGTCCACCAGTTCCGGGCGCTTCACCGGCGAAGGCACTCCGTCAAAATAGCGCACCGGCCGCAGGCACACATAGAGATCAAGTTCCTGACGCAGCGCCACGTTCAGACTGCGAATACCCCCGCCGATCGGCGTCGTCAGAGGACCCTTGATGCTGACCAGATACTCACGCAACGCCACCAGGGTGTCAGCGGGCAACCATTCGCCAAACTTGTTGTACGCCTTTTCGCCAGCATACACTTCAAACCACTCAAGCTTGCGTTTGCCTCCGTAAAGTTTCTCCACGGCTGCATCCAAAACACGCACCGAAGCCCGCCAAATATCCGGACCCGTGCCATCGCCCTCGATGAAGGGAATCACCGGGTGATCCGGCACATGCAACCCACCGCCGCGCATCTCAATCTTTTCGCCGCGGCTGGGCATCTCCAGTTTTGCAAACAACGACATGATCGCAACCCCTCCCGTATGTACCTTGCAGTCGTGCACATATCCGCCGGGAATGCCACAAGGACAGTCTTCCCGCAAAAATCCATTGATCATCATACCATATCCGCCGCGACGCATTCAACGTAATTTTCTCACTCTATGAACCCTGGTTTCACACCGCGAACCACCTGGCGATCCGCGTGCGAGCGATGGGCCGCCCTCATAAATAACACGATTCCGAGCACAACGAGCGCCGCCCCCAAGTACCACAACCGTGGAATCGCATCCCCAAAGATTACATAAGCCAGCGCTGTCGCGCCGATCGGTTCACCCACAATGCTCATGGCAATGGTGGACGCAGGGAGATATTTGAGCAAAGTGTTAAATAGTGTGTGCCCCAAAATCGTCGGGATCAAAGCCAACAGAATAAATACCCGCCAGTCAGACGCTGGATACTCATAAAGCGAATAGCCGTGAGCCACACTGTATAGAGTGAGCACGACACCCGCAACTACATAGACAAGAAAACTGTAGTGCATGGCTGACAGCACCTGCCGCACGCGCTGGCCCGCCAACATGTAGGCAGTGACTGCAACTGTGCCAATGACCGCGAGCAGATCCCCATACGCGGCTGTTCCGCCCAACCGGATATCCCGCCAGCCGATCAATGCCGTTCCAAAAACTGCAATCAGGGCAAACAGCCACACAGAATACTTGACGCGTTCCCGAAACAGGATGTGGGCGCCAAGAAGCGCGAAGATCGGCTGAAGAGCCAGCAGCAGGGTCGCACTGGCAACAGATGTGTAGAAGAGCGAATTGATCCAGAAGATAAAATGGACGGCAAGCGCCGCCCCGCTGGAACCCAAAATGATCTTGTCCCGTCCGGTAAGCGCCCGCCAGGCAGGCCCGATGCCCCGCAGGGCAAATGGACTGAGCAGAAGAACCGTCATCCACATGCGGTACGCCGCCGTGACGGGCGCTGGCGCTGATGTCATCTTGATGAGAATGGCGGCGAACGATACCGCCACAACCGCGACACCCATGACACTGTATGCGATCCAATGACGTTTTTGACCGTTCACCTGAGCCCCCCTCTTACCCCATGCCCATTTCGCAAGGCTGGACTATCCTTCCAAAAGACGGTGAATCTCCGGCGCGCTGCGCGCTATGCGTATAGGGTGGAGCTTCGCGTTGGTAAACGCGTGCTCCGTATGCCCACTGGCAACGATAGACTCCTCCTGCTGCGCGCGCACGATGTAGGAAAGGGTCAGTCGCAATCCATTGTAAGACTGCAGTTTCGTCTCAATGACAAGGACGTCATCGTAACGAGCCGGTCTGGCATAGTCGCATGAAACGCGCAACACTGGCAGCAAAATACCGCGATTCTCCAGTTCCCTGTACGAAAGCCCATGCCCTCTCAGCCAGTCGGTACGGGCTACTTCAAACCACTCTATATAATTGCCATGCCATGCAATGGCCATCTGATCCGTTTCCCGATATCGGACCCGGATCTCCGACCAAGTGACGCCTTGATTCACGCGTCTCCCTCCCAAGGATCGCGAATTCATCTGCAATTTCACATACGGTTGCAGATCACGGCGATCCGCTAAAGCACCTGGGTTTTTCCCCGATAGACGAGCCCGCGCACAGAATCCACCGTCACGATCTCACCATCGCGTATCGCGGCAGTCGCGCCAATGGCGCCCACAATCACGGGAACACCCAGCGACAGCCCCACGACAGCGGCGTGCGACGTCAGCCCGCCCTGTTCCGTGACCACGGCGCCCGCGCGTTCAAAAGCCGGGATCATATCGCGGTCAGTCATCGTTGTAACGAGTACGTTCCCCGGTTCCAGGCGATCTAAAATGTCCGCCGTCCTGGTGGCCACGACGGCCTTCCCAACCACGCTTTTGCCCCCGACGCCCATGCCGCGCGCAATCACATCCCCAATGATATGAACCTTGAGCAGATTCGTCGTACCCGCCTCTCCAACGGGCACTCCAGCCGTGATTACAACCAGGTCGCCGCTGCTTACGATTCCTGTGGAGAGCGCTCCATCCACAGCCACAGCCAGCATCTCGTCCGTCGTCGCCGTCGGCTTCACGAGGACTGGATGCACGCCCCAGCAAAGTGTCAGGCGCCGCGCAACCTGCGCATGTGGAGTGACGGCCACAATCACCGCGCGCGGACGGTGTTTCGACACCATCCGCGCCGTGAACCCTCCCTCAGTGGACGTGATGACCGCGCGCGCCTCCAACTCATCAGCGATACTCCGCACCGCGTTGCTGATGGCGTCCGTCTGGGTTCGCTCCACTTCGTCGCGATGGCGGCCCGTGACCTCCCGCGACAGGAGCGCCCGTTCAGCCCGCTCCGCAATCTGCGCCATGGTGGACACAGCCTCCACCGGATATTTGCCCGCCGCAGTCTCGCCACTCAGCATGATCGCGTCCGTGCCGTCAAATATAGCGTTCGCCACATCGGTCGCTTCCGCTCGCGTGGGGCGCGGATTGCGCTGCATCGAATCGAGCATCTGGGTCGCTGTAATGACTACCTTACCCGCCCTGTTGCACCGCTCAATCAGAAGTTTTTGAACGATAGGCACTTCTTCAGTCGCGATCTCAACACCCAAATCGCCCCGCGCCACCATCAGTCCGTCAGCAACGGCAAGAATCTCGGCGATCATGTCTAGCCCTTCCTGAGCTTCAATCTTCGCGATAATATCGCAGTGAGTTCCCGCGTCCTCCAACAGTTTGCGTATCTCCAGAACATCGGCCGCCTTGCGTACGAATGATGCCGCGATGATGTCAACACCCTGCTCAATGCCGAACTTGATGTCTTCAATGTCTTTCTCGGTGACGCCGGGAAGTCGCAACCGCACACCGGGAGCATTGATGCCTTTGCGGTTTTTCAGCGCCCCGCCGTTTGTGACTACGCAGTGAATGTCATGTCCGTCCACCCGCTCCACGCGCAGTCCGACCAGCCCATCGTCAATGCGGATGACTGATCCCACCTGCACATCCTCTGGAAGGCCGTCATAACTGATGGAAACGCGCTCCTTCGTGCCCAACACCGTTTCGGTCGTCAGCACAATGTGATCGCCGTCGGCCAGTTCCACACCATCATTTTCGACCATGCCAGTGCGGATCTTTGGCCCCTTGATATCGAGCATGATCCCCACGATTTTGCCCTCAAGACGCGCCGCTTCGCGAACCGTTTCAATCATCGCGCGATGGTCTGCGTGCGAGCCGTGAGAAAAGTTTAACCGAGCCACGTTCATGCCCGCGCGGACCAGTTGTCGCAATACCGGCAAGTCGGCCGTTGCGGGCCCCATCGTGCATACAATCTTCGTCTTTCGCATATTCACACTCTCCTTTTACCACTTACCACAGTGTTCCTTACAGGGACAAAATGCCAGCCAGTTCGTACACAGACAGATCAATCTGACGTGGAGTCGCCAGCGCTTCGTCAATATCAGTGGCTACAATATGAGAGCCTCGAACTCCGATCATTTCACTGGTCCGGCCTGCGCGCAAAAGATCGACCGCCATCGCGCCCATCCGCGAAGCGAGGACCCTGTCGAAAGCCGTCGGCGAACCGCCGCGTTGCAGGTGTCCCAACACAGTCACCCGCACTTCCCACCCTGTCTGTTCCGCAATCTGTTCCCCGATCTTCATACCATGGCCGACGCCTTCCGCCACCAGGATGATACTATGTCGCTTTCCGCGCGACACGCCATGTTTCAGTTTCTCGAGCACCATTTTCAAGTCAAACGGAGACTCGGGGATGAGAATCGACTCCGCGCCGCCGGCCAAACCCGCAATCATGGCGATATCGCCCGCGTTGCGGCCCATCACTTCAATCACATAGGTGCGCTCGTGGGACGTCGCCGTATCGCGAATCTTGTCTATCGCTTCGATTACTGTATTGACAGCTGTATCAAAACCGATCGTGTAGTCTGTACAGGGAATATCGTTATCGATCGTTCCGGGAATGCCGATTGTCTTTACGCCGCGATGGGCGAGCGCGCGAGCGCCGCGAAAGGAACCGTCGCCGCCGATGACCACAAGCGCGTCGATCGCATGATCCCGGAGCATGCGCACAGCCTGCTCCTGACCTGCGTCAGTTTCAAATTCCTTGCAGCGCGCCGTGAATAGTTTGGTTCCCCCACGCTGAATAATATCTGCGACAGAACCCAGGTCCATCGACTCTACCTCACCGCGAATCAAACCAGCGTACCCATGCTTCACGCCAGAGACGCGCAGGCCGTGATACACAGCCTTGCGCACAACAGCGCGGATGGCCGCGTTCATGCCCGGAGCGTCGCCGCCGCTTGTAAGCACCGCGATATGTTTGACCGCGCTGCTGCCCGCCGCGCTGTCCGCGCTGGTCACATCCATGATTCTACCCCCTGTGGTCGCTGCGCTTCGCTGTCTTCATACTCTCCGGTTGAAGCACGCGCAAAATATGGATAAATTCCATGCTTCGACGAAATATGACCCTGTAGGACATTTCACGTCCCGCCATGCCGACACACCCATTTTCCTTCAATCACGGTAAATCCAACCGATGCCAACCCGTTTTTCTCGGGATGGCATACAATTCGACGTCAATGGCGGGAATCCTGCACTTCCGGTTCAAGTTCAGCACCGTTTGTTCCCTCATCGCCCACAGCAGTGTCAACCAGTCTGCTGTGTGTCGCGCCTCCCATGACTACGCCCATACTTCTATATTTGTCATACCGCGATGTCGACAGATCCACGGAAGGTCTTTCCCTAAGGCTCGCCAACGCTCCCGACACGGCCGTTTTAACCGTTCGAATCATGGCGGCCGGATCGCGATGCGCCCCGCCAAACGGTTCCGGCAACACTTCGTCCACAATCCCGAAACGGAACAGATCCTGCGCGGTGATACTCATCGCATTGGCTGCCCGTTGACCCTGACTGGCGTCTTTCCACAGCAGCGCGGCCGCCGACTCCGGCGCGATCACAGAGTAGTACGCGTGTTCCAGCATCAGCAACCGATCCCCAATCCCAAGTCCCAGCGCGCCGCCACTGCCGCCTTCGCCGGTAACGATGCAGACAATCGGTACGCGCAGCGCTGCCATTTCGATCAGATTGCGTGCTATGGCTTCTCCCTGTCCGCGCTCCTCCGCTCCAGTGCCGGGATACGCGCCCGCCGTATCGATAAAAGTCAAAACCGGGCGCCCAAATTTCTCCGCCTGTTTCATCAGTCGCAGCGCCTTCCGATACCCTTCAGGGTGAGCCATGCCAAAGTTGCGAAAGATGTTTTCCTTTGTATCGCGCCCTTTTTGCGTGCCCACGACAGTGATCGGATACCCGTCAAATCTGGCGATGCCTCCGACAATGGCCGCGTCTTCGCGAAAGGATCGGTCACCGTGCAATTCTACGAAGTCGTCGCACATGCCCCTGATATAGTCAAGAGTGGTCGGGCGTTCTGGATGGCGCGCGATCTGCACCTTTTGCCAGGGCGTCAAATCCCGGTAAATCGATTCGGCGAGCGCCTTCGCCTTTGCCTCAAGGGTCGCGACTTCCACACTCATGTCGATGCCTTTCTCTTCGGTAAACTGCTTCAGTTCCTCGATCTTCAGGCGCAATTCAATCAACGGCTTCTCAAAGGGCAGTTCCACAGCCAACAGTCTCGCCTCCTTGAGGGTGCAGCGACAAAATTGTCGCCAGCAGCGTCCGCATATCCTTGCGATGCACAACTTGGTCGAGCATCCCGTGTTCGAGAACGAACTCCGCCGTCTGGAACTCGTCCGGCAATTTTTGCCGTATGAGCGGTTCGATAATTCGCCGTCCCGCAAATCCGATGGTCGCTCCGGGTTCCGCCAAGTGTATGTCGCCCTGCATGGCGAAACTGGCGGTGACTCCGCCTGTGGTGGGGTTGGTCAGTACGGCTATGTAAAGAAGTCCACTCTCATTCAGTCGCGCAAGAGCGGTCGATATCTTGGCCATCTGCATGAGCGAGAAGATCCCTTCCTGCATGCGGGCGCCGCCAGACACGGTAAAAAGGACCACAGGCAAACCAAACTTCACCGCGGCCTCCACAGCGCGCGCGAGTTTCTCTCCGACCACGGAACCCATGCTGCCCATGATGAACCGCGAATCCATCACGCCTACGACTACAGGGCAGCCGCAAATGGCGCCACGACCAGTCACAACTCCTTGTCTAAGCCCCGTGGCCTCCTGCGCCTTCGCGACGCGACTTGGATAATCAGGAAAGAGCAAGGGATCGCCCGGCGTCAGGTCCGCGTCGAATTCTTCGAAAGAACCCTCATCCAGCGTGATCTGAATGCGCTCGGGAGCGGTGAGAGTGAAATGATAGCCACAGTGCGGGCAAGTCTTCAGGTGTTTTTCGAGTTCCTTGCCAAGAAGAATCTGCCCGCAACGTTTACACTTCTCAATCAGACCCTCCGGCACCTTGTCGCGCGCGCCGGGATGAGGCGCCACCGTGGCATACCGTTTTTTCTTTGGAAAAAGATCCTTTAACACTCCGTCACCTCATGTTTTTTCACGGACCAACCACCTCAGGCCGCCAGAAATCGCTCGCTCAGGATAACGAAGAATGCAAAATGTCATTCAGCATGTCCCGCACATCATCCAGTTCGGACTCCGGCACGAGAATCTCGAACTGCTGCTTTGCCGTGCTTGCCTGCCGCTGTTTGACCAGGAATCCTTCCGCAGACAGTGTTTCGCAAATCTTATCCGCCAGCCGTTTACTAGCCGCTATGTAGATAACTGTCCACACTGCCACCAGTACCTCCTAGTCGGCTCGTTTAATTACTATCATCTTAACACGCGAAAAAGTGCAGTAGCAAGAAAAGGAATCAAAGGCGGCGCAGCTAGTGAATGCTGGCGAGTTCGCGAGTCCTTGCCTCGACGTCCGCAGCGCTTACGCGCACCCTCGCGACGCCGGAATCCATGGCTGCCTGGGCGACAGCGCGCGCCACAGTCGGCGCAACGCGCGGATCAAACGGCCTGGGAATCACGTAGTCCGGCCGCAGATCCTTCTCCTCAATGAGTCCTGCGATGGCGTAGGCCGCCGCAATCTTCATCGGTTCATTGATTGTCGAAGCGCGGGTGTCCAGCGCCCCGCGAAAGATTCCCGGGAAAGCCAGCACATTGTTCACCTGGTTCGGATAATCGGAACGGCCTGTACCAACGACTTTAGCCCCAGCCGCCAATGCTTCCGCAGGAATGATTTCCGGGTCTGGATTCGCCATGGCCAGGATGATAGGTTCAGTGGCCATGGATCGAACCATGTCCTGCGTAACCGTGTTTGCCACAGACACTCCGACAAATACGTCCGACCCTTTGATCACTTCTTCGAGCGGCCCCTGTACGCGATCGTGATTGGTGTTCTTGGCAACCCAGTCCTTAAGGGGGTTCATGTGATCGCGGCCTTCAAAGATCGCGCCCTTGGTATCACACATGATGACATAGCGCACCCCGCAGGACAAGAGCAGTTTCACAGTCGCGATACCCGCAGCGCCGGCGCCGCTCACGACCACCTTGATCTCCTGCAGTTTCTTGTCCACGATCCGCATCGCATTGATCAGCGCCGCGAGCGTAACAATGGCAGTGCCGTGCTGATCGTCGTGAAATACGGGAATGTTGGTTTCGCGCTTCAGGCGTTCCTCGATCTCAAAACAGGCAGGCGCGGCAATATCTTCGAGGTTAATCCCCCCAAACGTCGGCGCGACCATCTTCACAAAGTCAACAACTCGATCGACTTCGGTCGCATCGATGCACAGCGGCCATGCATCAACACCGCCAAAACACTTGAACAGAACAGCCTTGCCTTCCATCACGGGCATCGCCGCCTCCGGGCCAATGTTCCCGAGGCCGAGAACTGCCGTGCCATTGGACACGACCGCAACGAGGTTGCCCTTTGCGGTGTACTCATAGACGGTTTCCACAGCCTTGTGAATCTCTTTACAGGGTTCCGCGACTCCAGGAGAATAGGCGAGACTCAAATCCACTGCGGTCGCGACAGGCACCTTCGGATAAAGCGCGATTTTGCCCTGGTGCTCTCTGTGCATTTTTAGGGCCTCTTGGTACAGATCCATGGTGGTCCATTCCTTCCTGGCGCAGGCTTCTTTCACTCGAAGCGTATTGAGTTATTATATCATGGACCAATCGACCGGTAGAATGATTCTTTTTGCATGGTCGCGATTCGGCCAATGAGCGTAAATAAGCCTATGGGTGAAGGATTGGAGGGGATTATCGTCGAATACAGAAACACGAATTCACTGCGGGGGTATCCAGATGTTTATATATCCGGATCTAATAGACGAATTTCGGGAATTCGAGGCGGCCGGATTGGTGATCAGTCCATGGTTGGCAGGGGTTAATGGCAACGGGCGCTTCGATGCGAGTATATTCGAAATGCTCGACGAGGGAATCCGTTCCTTCGCCATTCGATCATGGACCGAATGGGAACGCTTGCACGTCCTGAACGATCTTCCGTCTCCCGAGAAATTGCCGCGTACGGCCATGTACGAGATTGTGGCGTCCACGGCCGTCCTCATGGCCCATGAACGAACCGGCGGCCTGGAGGTGGATGAGCTATTGGCCGCAGAAGCTTTGGAGAAAACGGTTGCATTTGCACAGCAACACGGGTTTTCGAAACTTCTGCAACTGTACATGATCGCAACGAGTTGGGAAAATCAGAACGCGATCGCGTATTACGGCTCCATTCCAGAACGGGAGTTTTTACTCGGCAACTGGCATCGTCCGTGGGTTGATTATGACCTTGGCGAGGAACTCCTGTTTGGAACATTGCTCGGAAATTACAGAATCGACATCATCGACGGACATCGCTTCGTAGCGCTTACGGATGAAGGCAGGGAATCGTTGCGATTGGGGCACGATATTCTTGAGAAGTCGGGGTATCTCGCGCAACGTTTGCGGATGTTGCGCATTTCGCAGTTGAGCCGTTTCACTGACTATGAGCAGTTGTCTGCGGAAATTTGGCCAGATTCCGCTGAGTTGCGCCGCGAATTTCTCGACTGGTCGGGCATTGAGCCGGGTATGCGAGTACTGGAACTGGGCTGCGCCAATGGCGTCTTCACCTTTGCAGGTGGATTGGCGGAGCGTGTGGGCCCCACAGGACACATCATAGGCATCGATCCGTCCGCCGGCATGATTGAACGAGCTTGGCAACAGCAACGATCGCGGGGTGTCGACTGGGCTGAATTTCGACAGGCGCGCGCGGAAGAACTGCCATTTGACAACGGCATGTTTGACGCGGCAATCGGTGTCGGT
Source organism: Bacillota bacterium (assembly GCA_021805735.1). GTDB lineage: Bacteria > Bacillota > Bacilli > Alicyclobacillales > SLC66 > JAKADD01. The sequence goes on along the minus strand of JAJZEE010000025.1, from coordinate 27,486 downwards.
TTTCTGCACTTCACCGATTTGGAAATGGCTGCGCGTGAAATGCGCCGCGTGACCAAACCGGGAGGGATTGTCGCGAGTTTTCATCCCCTTAAATCGTCCATACTGAATGAACCCGCGATGCGGGAGTGGTTTTCGCCTATTTTGGAATTGAAGGGCGATCACCAGGCGCTGTCGCGGGATTTTACGCTTTTTCCCGGACAAGCGCCGCAAGCTTTCAAAGCAGCCGAACTTTTGGATCTGGTTGTTGACGAGCGTCGTTTAACAACGATCTTCCAGGATCCCGACAAAGTCATTCGGCATTTCATGTACGGTGTCGGCTGGCTGCAGGAAGAACTCTCGACATTGCCCTGGAAAGCCCGCGAAGACATCATAGAAACGGTTCGGAAACGCGGCAAGGAAATTGGGTCAAAATATCCACCGGAAAAATTGGTGTCGTATTTCCCGATGCAAATGTTGAAGGGTACAGTGCCAAAGGCTCTCACACCACTCGCACCGAATCTTGACCCGTGATCGCTCGCAACGCTTCCAACAGGTCATCCGTGACTCGCACCTGCAGGGCGCCAAGCGGCCTGATCTTTCCCGAGGCGTACACAAGAACAACGGGCGTGTGGCCAGGGTGCGCCAGTAGGCTCTTGCGCAACTGTATAAGTCTTGCGCGCTGACGCTCCAGGTCTTCGCCCACATGGATATAGAGCCGGGCGTCGGTGCGCTCCGTGTACTTCGTAATCTGGTTCGCTATCAGCGTCGTTGCCCGATTCTCGTCGCGCCGCACCGACAACAGAAGGATCTCGGTCGGTTCGGGAACTCGTTCCAACAGTCGAAAAACAGCGGGAAACGCCACGATATCGACCCGCGCGGTGCCGTCCTCAACCGTCAAAAACGCCATTGTGTCGCCTTTTTTTGTTCGCACAGCGCGCACCGTCGCCACTTGACCCACTATTTTTACAAAAGCGCCGCGCGCCGCTCCCGTTTTCCCGTCCAGCATCGCCAACTGTTCCGAAATGGGCTGCAATCCCAAGCGCTGCGCGGCAGCTGTCACCTTTTCAAAGGCGTCATAGGACACCACAAATCCTATCAGGTCTTTCTCCCATTCTGCGATCTGGCGCGGATCATCGCGCTCCTGCAGATCCGCCTTGCGCGAACTCACTGTCTGACCCCCGTTACTCTCATCACCCTCGGGCGCTTCCAGAAGTGACAACTGCCTGCCCGCCTGTTCGGACCGCACATGCCGTACGGGCGTCTGCAATTCTGCCAGCAACGTCTTTCGAGCGCGACCGAAGCAATCCAACGCGCCCGCAGTCACCAGACTCTCCATCCCCCGCCTGGAGACCGCCCGCGAATCCAGACGATCCTGCACATCCTGCGCACTAGAGAACGATCCGCCCGCAACACGCTCGGCCATGATGTGCGCAACCGCGGTCACACCCACATTTTTAACGGCAAAGAGGCCCAACCGTACACCGATCCGGCCGCCCGACAGCGCCTCCGGCAGGCAGTCGCCCGCGCTTCTATTGAGATCCGGCGGCAATACAGGTATGCCGTTGCGTCTGCATGACTGTGCGTACTGAGCGACTTTCTCTGGACGCGACACAACATCGGAAATGAGAGCAGCCATGAATTCCGGTCGATAATTGGCCTTCAAATAAGCCGTTCGATAGGCCAGAACGGCATACGCCGCCGCGTGCGACCGGGGAAATCCATAATCGGCAAACCGTACGATCAAATCATAGACCTGATTCGCTATGTGATCGTCGTGACCACGAGAGGCGCACCCCCTGACAAAGGAATGTCTGGCCTGATCCATGACATCGCGCTGCTTTTTCCCTACGGCGCGACGCAAGACGTCCGCCTCTCCCAGGGAAAAGCCCGCCATGACCGATGCAATCTGCATGATCTGTTCCTGGTAGATGAGTATGCCATAGGTCGGGCGCAATATGGGTTCGAGCGCGGGCACTTCGTAAACAATGGGTTTGCGGCCGCGACGCGCGTCGATGAAGGCTCCGATCTGATCCATCGGACCGGGGCGATACAGGGAAATCACAGCGATCAGATCCTCGAGCGTGGTGGGCCGCAATTCCCGCAACACCTGCCTGACTCCGGTCGACTCCAGTTGAAAACAGCCATCCGTGTCGCCGTCTGCCAGAAGCTGCGCTGTACGATCGTCAATCGTCAGCGTTTCATAGGCGATGTGTTCCCCGCGCATGCGCTCCACATACGCTTTTGTACGGTCACACAGGGTTAGTGTCCGCAGTCCCAGAAAGTCCATTTTCAGCAAGCCAAGCGCGGCAATATCGTCCATCCCGTACTGCGTCACAGGAATGCTCTCGATTCCCTGCATGAGTGGTACAAACTGGGCCAGAGGTCTGTGACTGATCACGACGCCCGCCGCGTGGACCGACGCGTGCCTTGGCAGCCCCTCGATTCTGACTGCCAGATCGACGACGCGGCGCAAAGCGGGCGATTTCTCCAGTTCGCCGCGCAGACCGCTGTCGCCCTGCAGCGCCGATTCAATCGTGACGCCGGGCATTGCGGGAATGCGCCGCACGAAGTTCTCGATGTCCGTACTTGGCGTCTTTAACACCCGCGCCACATCGCGAATGGCCGCGCGGGCGGCGAACGTGCCGAGAGTGCCGATTTGCGCGACTCTGTCGCCGCCGTATTTGCGCGCGACATAGGCGATTACCTCATAGCGCCGCTCCGTTTCAAAGTCGATGTCGATATCCGGCCAGGACACCCGCTCGGGATTGAGGAAGCGTTCAAACAGCAGATCATGCGCCAGGGGATCGACATCGGTGATATCCAATACATAGGAGACAAGACTGCCTGCCGCCGAACCGCGTCCAGGGCCTGTGGAGATTCCCTGTTCATGCGCATGCCGCATGAAATCCCATACGATCAGAAAGTAGCCCGAGAAACCCATTTGCCGAATCACGGTCAACTCATGCTCTAGTCGCGCGACGTAGTCTGCGCGGTCCGCCACGTTGCGCAGGGTCAATCCGCGTGTGGCGAGTTCCCTCAGCATATCATCTTCCGACCTGTCAGCGGGGAGAGGAAAGCTGGGCATGCTGCGCTGGTTGAGCGGCAAGACAACCGACGCCCTCTGGGCAATCTCAGTGGTGGCCGCCAGTGCGGCGGGAAAGTCCCCAAACAGGCGGCGCATCTCCTCTTGCGTGCGAAAGTGGAAACTGACACCTGCCCGTTCGATCGCCGCTGTTTCAAGATCCTTTCCAGCGTGAATGCCTTCAAGCGCGTCCAGCAGCCGTACATCCCGCGGCTGTATGTGACGGATCGCCGTCGTGGCCGCCACGGGCAGGCGCACACTCTGCGCCACTCCGGCGAGCCACTGATTGCGTGCGCGATCTTCAGGAAGGCCTTGACTCTGCAGTTCTATATACACACGGTCGGCTCCAAACACTTCCGTCAGACGGTTCAGCACTCGAACGGCCAGCGCCCTGTCCGACGTCCGCGCGGCTTGCCCAAGGGGGCCTGTCACAGCGCCTGCCAGGCACAGCAGCCCTTGCGCGTGAGCGGCGACTTCATCCCATGTATTGCAGACGGCGTCCAGATCGCCTGACTGCGCGGCAAGAGTCGCCAATTCGGTCAAGGCGCCGTAGCCAGCGACTGAATCAGCGAAACAGAGCATGGCCGACTGCGACTGTCGTATGGTTTTATGTGAACGATCGCCTGCAATGGTTGTTTCGTACGCCATCAAAGATGTTAATTGAGCTTTCTGAAGGGTCTGGTGACAGGCGATGGCCCCGAACATTCCACCCCGGTGAACAACACCGAGGGCCCGCATGCCGTCGGTTACGGCCGCAGCGGCCAGTTCCGACACTCGAGCCGCGCTGTAAAGCAGACTGTATTCGCTATAGGCGCGCAGATGAACTACTTCGCTCATCCATCCGACCCCCCTTCCACATCGCAGCAAGGAAGCGTAACCTCGACTCTGGTTCCGCCCTGGCTGGGAGTTGAGATGATCAGACGACCGTGAAATCGCTCCACGATCTCACGACAAATGGCAAGTCCCAGACCGATGCCGCCTTCCTGGCGACTGCGCGCCTTGTCAACGCGGTAGAATCGTTCCGTGACATGTGGCAGGTCTTCTGCCGGAATGCCTTCCCCGGAGTCCTGAATCACGATCCGCACCGCATCGTCGGCGCGCGTCACTTCGACGTTGATTGCGTCTCCCGGCCGCGTGTATTTTCTGGCGTTATCCAGCAGCGCGCGAAATACCTGCTCCAGTCGCACCTCTGTAATGCGCACGCGCGTTGCATCGTCCTGGTCCATGTGCAGTGCCCATCTGTAACCCGGATACAGACGTTTCCATTTGCGGGCCACGCGCAACGCGATCGCGGATGCGGACACCACGCCCGCTTCTTCCGATGCATCCCGATCGATCGCCGCCAGAGCCAGAAGCTGGTTTGTCATCTCCCGCAGATGGCGAATCTCTTCTTCAATAGCCGCAACGGCTTCCTGGCGCACCGCCTTGTCCTCCCAACCCCAGCGGCGCAACAAGTGCACATACCCCTCCAAAACCGAAAGCGGTGTACGAAGTTCGTGCGATGCATCCGCCACAAACTGCCGCTCACGGCTGAACGCCCTAAAAATCCGATCAAGCATGGCGTTGTATGTGTGGGCGAGTTCCGTGAGTTCATCCTTGCGCTTTGGCACTTCGATGCGGCTGCTCAGATCTCCCGGCGTGATCGCCCGCGCTGTCGCGATCATCTCCCGAATCGGCAACAATGAATAGCGCGCGAGGAAGTAACTGGCGACGGCCGCCAGCACCAATCCACCGATGGAACCCGTGAGCAGAAGATAAAATACGAATGCAATGCTGTGGTCAAGCGACTCCACGTTTTCCAGCCATTCCAGCGTCATCGGTCCGCCGCGCAGGCGCAACTGGGCGCTCGCCATGAGGATTCGCTGGGTTTCATACTGAAACAGCAGGACGCCGTGCCCCAAATCGGTGGTATAGCCGCGTCCTTTGGGAATCCAGCCGGGCAAAAAATTGGCGTCCGACGCGGTCACGACCGCACCCTTCGGAGACAGCAGACGCACCATCTGGTGAGGGTCCGGAACGATTCGCTTGACATCGGCAATCGCCTGCGCCGCCGTGCTCCCGTCAATGCGGCGCACAACGTCTGACAGTCGACTGAGCACGATCTGTTTCTCGTTTTCTATGGTGACATTCATGAATTCAAGATACACAAACGTGTTGAAGAGCAGAAAAATGATGGCCACAACGATCGTTGAGAGCGCAACAAACCGTGTCGTGATCGTCCGTTTCATGATCGCCGCAAGACGTAGCCGACGCCTCGTATCGTGTGAATGAGAGGGGAGCCAAATGGCTCGTCCACCTTCATGCGCAGATAGCGGATGTATACGTCCACCACATTGGTCTCTCCTTCAAAGTCATACCCCCAGACCCGACGTAAAATCACGTCGCGCGACAGCACTTTGTCGGTATGCTCCATCAGAAAATGCAACAAATCGAATTCGCGCGCCGTCAGTTCCAGTTGCAATCCCGCCCGCGTTGCGCGACGCGCCGCGGGAAATACAGCAAGGTCCCCGCAGGCGAGTTCCTCGGCCCGCGTTTCGCCGCGTCTGATCGCAGCGCGCACACGCGCGAGCAGTTCTTCTGTCGCAAATGGTTTTGTCACATAGTCATCCGCTCCCGCATCCAGCCCGGCTACCTTGTCTCCTGTTGTGTCGCGGGCAGTGAGGATGATGATGGGAGTCCGCTTGTGTATGCGCACCCGTTTGCATACTTCCAGACCGCCGAGTCCGGGCAGCATCAGATCCAAAATAATGACTCCAAACTCTTGCTCCAGCGCCATGCGCAGTCCTGTGACCCCATCTGTCGCCAGAACCACGGCAAAACCCTCATGCGCGAGCTCCAACTCAATAATACGGGCGATTCTGCGCTCATCTTCAACCACCAGGACAGAGGTCGGCCCTCCCGCCGCGTCCACTTTCCCCACACCTCATTTCGCCAGTCCCGTCTCTGTTATCGCTCCAGGACCTGGATCGTGACCAGCGCTTTCCCGATCAACTCTTGCCCGCGATACACCTCGACATCGATTTTTCCCACCTTGCGGCCAGAGTCGATCACGCGCGCGCGCGCCTCAATCCGCTGGTCGATCTGAACCGGTTTCAGGAAGTACAACGTACAATTTTCGATCAGGACGTTAGCATCGCGAATTTTTCTCATCGCCTGCACTGCCGCCTCAGTGATCACAGTCATAAACGCTCCGGTGGAAAGGCCCCCGTGAGGCGTGGACATTTGAGGGGTCACTTCGCCCGTCAAGTGTACAGTCTTATCCTCAATGGTCGAAGCGAAGCGCGCCAACACGATATCCTCGATCGTATCGCCCACCTGCGGCTGCTTTTGATTGTACTGCAGCGCCTTAATCACATCCTGTCGACTGATGACGCCGACGAGACGTTTGAAGTCGATCACTGGCAACAACTCGAGGCCTTCCCAGACCATCATATGGGCGGCCGATGAAACGGATGTCTTGGGGGTTACGGAGATTGGCTGCCTCGTCATCACGCGCTCAATCGGCACGTCAGACGGTTGTCCATACACATCTTTTGCCGCCACCACGCCTGCAAGTCGGCCGTCTTCCTGCAAAACCGGAAAGCGGGAATGTCCAGTGGCGTCGACGAGTGCGCGATAGTCGTGAACAGTGCTGGAACTATACAGTACACTGGGCTGATCCTTGCCCAGCAAATCCTCAACCAAAAGAATCTCTTTCTTGATCAGACGGTCATAAATCGCGCGGTTGATGAGCGATGCTACGGAAAACGTGTCGTACGCCGATGAGATGATCGGCAGCGCAAGTCGGTCTGCGAGGTCAATCACCGACCCATTGGTCGTAAACCCGCCAGTGATGAGAACAGCAGACCCATGTTCCAGGGACGCCAAATGAACCGCTTCCCGATTGCCGACGATGACAAGTGAACCGGGATCGACATATTTGACCATCGCCCCGATCTCCATCGCGGCGATGACAAATTTTTGCAGCGTCTTGTGCAACCCCGAGCGTCCGCCGAGCACACTTCCATCCACGATGTTCACGACTTCCGCAAAGGTTAGACGATCGATATCGCGTCGCTGTTTCTTCTCGATACGAACTGTTCCTACGCGCTCAATGGTCGTGACCAGACCCTGGCCTTCCGCTTCCTTGATGGCGCGATAAGCTGTTCCTTCGCTGACAGCGAGTTGTTTCGCAACCTGACGCACTGATATCTTGTGCCCGATCGCCAGATTTTCGATGTGTTCCAGTATCTGATTGTGTTTTGTCGCCATGATCCCCCTCGCCTTCGAATGGCTATCGCTATTATACAACAGATTGCGAAAAATAAGTGTCTGCTCTTTTCACGGCAGCATGACAGTCTCTATCTGACGCGCCCGTGCTTTTGCGCGTGTTCCTTAACGTGCCTCGTCAGAGCGGCTGTCATCTCGTACCGCAACAGCGGAGTGATCAGATAGATTCCGTTAAAGTGGGGCATGGCGGCATCCAGCAACTCCCTGGCGATCGCCAGGCCTTCGTCGCGAGCGCGTCGACCTTCGTACTGCGTCATGCGCGTTCGGACCTCGGAAGACAACGAAATGCCCGGAACCTCATTGTGCAGGAACTCTGCGTTGCGATGGCTCAGCAGGGGCATGATTCCCACAAAGAGAGGCACAGGCAGATGCTTCGTGGCCTCTTTGAGCACTTCAAAGAATCTCGGGTCAAAAACTGGTTGCGTCATGATGAAGTCAGCCCCGGCTTCAACCTTTCTCTCCAGCCTGCGAATGGCTTTGTCAAAGTGCCGTACATTAGGATTGAAGGCGGCGCCCACCACAAAGGAGGATGCTTCAGAGAGCTGGCGGCCAGAAAACGCGAGACCGGCGTTTAATTGCTTGACCATGCGAATCATATCAAAAGACGATACGTCAAACACGGACGTCGCTCCCGGAAGATCGCCGAATCGGGAGGGGTCCCCTGTAATCACCAGCACCTGTCTGATTCCGAGCGCATGCAACCCCATGAGATGTGACTGCTGCCCGATCAGATTTCGGTCACGGCAGGAGATGTGCAGGAGCGGCTCCACGCCGCGCTGTTTCATCAGCGCCCCAAGAGCGACGTTGCTCATGCGTGTGATCGCCAGCGAGTTGTCCGCCAGTGTCACGGCGTCCGCGCCAGCCTCCTGAAGAGCCTGCGTTCCGCTTAGAAACGCGTCTGCGGCGAGGTCCTTCGGCGGATCCAGTTCTACGATGACGGTGTGTTCCCGCAGCACTTTCTCGTGTACAAGCATCGGGTGTACAGACGCTCCCCCGTCCTGTGCGGGTTCTAAAGACAGCGCGCGCGTCGCATCATGCCGATGCGCAGGCGCGGTTACGTTCGCAACCTCTACCTGACGCGCGGGCTTGGCCGTTTCCACAGCATTGGCGACGATGCCAGGCCTTTGCGGGGGAAGCTGGGAGACAGCCTCTGCCATGGCGCGGATGTGCTCAGGCGAAGTTCCACAACAGCCCCCTATGATCCGCACGCCAAGCGCATGAAATTCAATCGCCGCCGAGGCGAAGTACGCGGGTTCTGAAGGGTAATGGTAGTGACCGTCTGTCATGCTTAACAATCCTGCGTTCGGAAAGATGGAAACGAGTGCATCAGGGTTAAAGGCGACGGCGCGCAGAGCGCGCTGCATATCCGCCGGGCCAAAGCGACAGTTCAGCCCTACCACTGACGCCCCCGCGGCAAGCAGCGTCTCAAACGCGTCCTGCAATCGATGACCGTCTCGCGTCACCGCCAGATCGAGCGGCGCCAGTTGCGCAATTACTGGCAGGTCGCTAAGCCTGCGCACGACACCGACTGCCAGAAGCAATTCCTCCAGGTCAAGGAACGTTTCCAGCAGCACCGCATCCGGCCCCTCTTCAAGGAGCGCGGCGACTTGTTCACTGTACGCATGTTCCAGATCGACAGGGGGCGCAAAGTTGCGCCTTACTCCGGTTACTGAGCCAACGGTGGCTGCGATGAAGGCATCCGCGCCCACTGCATCGCGGGCGACACGCACAGCCGCGCGATTGATGTCCGCCATCCGGTCTTCAAGGCCATACCGCGCCAACCCCGCGCTGTGAGCGCCAAATGTGTTCGTTTCAATCAAACGCGCCCCCGCGTCGTAATAAGACCGATGCACACGCGCAACAATCTCTGCCCTGGAGATGTTCAGTTCCTCGTAACAAACTCCGACCGGAACTCCCATCTGATAGAGTTGTGTAGCCATGGCGCCATCGCCGATCAGCATCCGGTCGCGCAGATAAGAGAGCAAAGCGGGTTTAGCAGTGGTCATGCCCGGTCCTCCTTCATCGTGTGTTCCTGCCATGCCAGGACGGATCATGCATTGCACTGCCCTTCAACAGGTGCGGCCAAAAGGCCGCAAAACTCGCTGCAGTGCAATGCATGATCCGTCCTGGCGAGCGGGTTTTTCTTCCCACTGATGGTGGCGCGAAAGCATCATGGCAGTCTATCCTGAAAACCGCCCTCAAAACACCGACAACGCCATCTTGACGGACAGTACGACGGCGACCGCGACAAACAGCGGTCTGATGACTCGCGCTCCCTGTTTGATCGCAAATCGGGAGCCGACACGAGCTCCGATCATCATGGCAACGCCCATGGGCAGACCGATTGCAATCACAATCTTTCCGCGCAGCGAAAACATCAGCAACGCAGCCGCATTGCTGGTGAAATTCAGTACTCGGCCGTTTCCGGCGGCGCCGAGAAAGTCAAATTGGAACACGGACAGAAAGGCGAACAGCAAAAATGTTCCAGTTCCAGGACCCACAAATCCGTCGTAAAAACCTAGCGCCGCAGCAATCACCATGGCCTTGGCCACGACGCGCGCCGACAACCCGGGAAATCTGTTCTCTGCGCCCATGCGGCGCTTGAAGAGCGTCACTGCAGTGATCACGACGATGGCAAAAAAGATGACCAGACGCAAATTGCGCTGATTAACCCCCAAAACAGTGTTAACGCCAATCAGCGCTCCAACAAACGTAAAGGGTATCATCCAGGCCAGAAGGGGCATGTATAGTTTGTTCGAACGGAAATATGTCAACGAACTCGTCGAGGACGCAAAGGTACCCGCCAATTTATTCGTACCAAGGGCATAATAGGGAGACAAACCCGTCCATAACAAAGTGGGCAGTGTGATCACGCCGCCCCCTCCGACCACGGAATCGAACAATCCTGCTATAAACCCTGCGGTAATCACCCCGACCCACACAATGGCAGTTTGATGCAAAGAACGCGCTCCTCTCTAGACGGTGCCATTCCTGGAGCAGGCAGGCGCCGCAGGCGTCGCGTCAACAATCACTCCGGTTCCCTCGAGCCGCAGCATCCCATCTTCAAGGATCATGTCGACGTCCTGTACCTTGAACAAAGGCTCCAGCAATCCACGGATGTCAGCGCGCAGACATGTGCCTGTAACGCGAAGAGCCGGCGACACATCACCGATAAAACGTTCGAGCAGATTCGCCAGCATTGGGCGCGGTATCGGAATCCATCTGGATGCCCGCACTTCAATCAGCGCGACTCCGTCTCTCACCAATGTCTCCCGCGACGAACCGTCTCTTCCGGGAAACGAGTGGTGTTCCAAGAATGACTTGCGCCCCGGACGTTTCGGAGACCATTCTGCTTCCATCCCCTGGCCGCTTTGCGAAACCGAAGCGGGTTGTGCAGACGGGCTTGCAGTCTCAGCCGTCTCAGCCATCTCAGCAGCTTCGGCAGAGTTTCCTGTAGCCTCAGCAGAGTTTCCTGTAGCCTCGTGATGTTGCGGAATCACCCGCAACATCACGTTCAGCCGGAGCCAAGGTGTCACCAATGTGGCGACGGCCCCACCTGTCGTCAGATGCAGATCACATACGTGAAAGTCTGGAGGAAGCTGTTCATTGACCGCATTCTCCATGTCCTGCTGTGTCATGTTCAGGCTGACTCGATCAAATCTCACGAGCAGAGCCTCGCCTTCCTGGAAGTTCATGCCGCTAGGATTTCAGCAGTTTCTCACGAATCTCCTGCCATTCAGCGATGCCAGTTTCGAGTTTATCCTTCTGCTCCATGATCAGACGCAAGTTCTCCTGCAAACTGGCGATACTCTTGTCGACATCGTCAATCATGTGCGACAGTTCGTCGGCCCCTACCTGCTCTGCGCCTGACAGCACCTTATACAATTTTAGCCCGGACAGAGCGGCGGACGTCATCATATTGGTCGCCGCAAATGCGACTCCAGGAGCCGCAGCGCGCACACCCGCGCTGCTTAGACTGGCCAGCCAACTGACGGCCTTTCCGGCGGGAGTGCCGCGTCTGCTCAAAAACTGTTGTAAATCGTCCTCTTTAACGAGGTATTTGCCGCTTGAATCGTCCGCGGGCAACTGATGAGTCCGAATCCATCTGCGCACAGTTTCTTCAGATACATTGAGACGGTATGCAATTTCATAAGTCGTAAATTCCATTTGAACGCCCTCCTGAAGTGGTTTGTGCACACAGCATAGCACACAAACGTGCGCACGTACACATAGGCGCGCACATTGGGCGCATGCTATGCGAGAAACGCCTGCAGACGAGCCTCCACCACTGACTGCAAGCGTTCCACCTGGTCGTTGGCCGTCTGCGTATCGGTTCCCTTCACGCCAATGTACACCTTCAGTTTTGGCTCGGTGCCGGATGGACGAACAGCAATCCACGCATCGCCTGTAAACCGGAATTTCAAAACGTCCGACGCCGGAAGGTTGAGGGCGCTTTGCTGGCCGCCAGTCATATCAGTGGCAAGCAGCGTCAGATAGTCTTCCACGGCGGACAGTGGCGCATCCTGCGCGTGAAGATGGTTGCGGCGCAAATCGGACATCAGGGCGTTCATGCGTTGCAACCCGTCGCGGCCCGCAAATGTGTAGCTGAGCAACCGATCGCGATAGTATCCGTAGCGACTGTGCAACGCCTGCAGCGCTATGCTCAGATCGCCGTGTCGACGTTTCAGGGAAGCCGCCATGTTGGCCAGAAACACCACCGCCTGGATGCCGTCTTTATCGCGCACAAACGGGAGTAACAAATACCCCACACTCTCTTCATAGCCAAACACAAACTGACGAGTTCCATCCCGTTCGTATTGCCCAATCTTGTCCCCAATGTACTTGAATCCTGTGAGCGTCCGCTCAGTACTCACGCCATAGGACCGCGCGACCGCTTCACCAAAATCGGACGAGACGATGGTCGTGACCACGGCGCCTCGCTCGGGCACTCTCCCCTGTCCACTGAGCGCCTCCAGGTAATAAGACAGGAACAGCGCGCCAACTTCATTCCCAGTAAGCAGTTCGTACTGACCGTCTGTCCGCCTCGCCATCATGCCCACGCGGTCCGCGTCCGGGTCGGTCGCGAGCACGATATCCGCTGACCTCTCCTGCGCAAGGACAAGAGCGCGGTCATACGCAATACCCTCCTCGGGATTGGGGCTGCGCGCAAAGGTAAATCTGTCGTCCAGCGCAGACTGTTCCGGAACTGTGTATACGTGATTGTAGCCCGCCAATCGCAGCGCGCGCGGAACCGTTTCCCCGCCCGTGCCATGCAGCGGCGTATAGACAATCGTCAGCGCGTCTTTGTTGCCCGCCGATTCTGCAGTCATCAGCGGCGCCAGCCGCTCGTAATACGCGCGTTCCACATCCTCTGCGAGAATCGCGACCAGCGCGCGGTACTGTTCATCCTCCGGCGTCAGCGCAGCGATGTCGAACATGTCGGCTTCCTGCCGCATGAGCGCCACCATTCGCTCGGCATCATCCGGCAGTACCTGTCCACCATCAGGTCCATATACTTTGTAACCATTGTACTCTGGCGGATTGTGACTGGCGGTCACCATCACACCTGCCGCACATTGCAGGTGACGGACTGCAAACGACAGCATCGGCGTGGGTCTCGCTGCGGCAAACAGGCAGGCAGGCACGCCTCGCGCCGCAGCCACGCCGGCGATCTCCCTGGCAAACGTCTGCGAATCGCGTCTTCCATCAAATCCGATGGCCAATCGCCGCCGTTCCCTGGGCGCAGTCTCTCGAATCCACTCCACCACGCCAGCGGTCGCCCGGCGCACCGTGTATACATTCATCCGATTGGTGCCAACGCCCATTTTGGCGCGCAACCCGCCAGTGCCAAACTGCAGGTCCTCGCCAAAGCGGTCGAGAAGTTCTGCCTGTGCGCCAGACTCAATCAACGTCTGCAGTTCCAAACGCAATGGGGGAAGCAACCGCGCTTCGCCATGCCACCGTCGCCATACGGTTTCGACCATCTCCGTCATAACAGGTTAAACACCCTTTCCGGTCCCGAAAAATGTCCCTGCTGGCCGGATTCACATGCTGTGCCCCTGCTCAGACACGGCTACGCCGAACTCGCGACGGGCACAGCATGTGAATCCTGACAAGCGGGTTTTTCATTCCACTGATGTTACTGCGCAGCGACATGGGGCCCAAGCAAGTCAGTGAAACAGCGGTGGCGCCGCAAAAGGCCAGGCCGCCTCAAGAACGGCCCCGAGTTGCAGGAGCGGCGCCTCGCCGAACCATGGGCCGATCAGTTGAATTCCGATCGGCAACCCGTCTCTTGACAGACCGCAGGGCATGGACAACGCCGGTAGCCCAGCGAGATTGAATGGATGCGTAAAACGAGTCAAAGTGGGTCTCACCTGATGCTGTTTGCCGCCAAGCTGCACGTGTTTCTCTCCAATGCCGGTTGCAACAAAGGGAATGGTGGGTGAGAGGATCGCGTCAACTTCTGTAAAGACCTTCGCCATCCCGTGCGTAAACCGCAGACGAAACTCATGCGCGCGGGCATAATCCATGCCTGAGTATGCCCTTCCGGCCTCCAGGCGTTCCCGCACGTCATCCCCATAGATCTGCGCGTGCTCGCGCAGCCACTGATCGTGCACTGCCAGGGCTTCTGAGGAGATGATGACATTCTGGTTCTGCGCCACTTCATCGATCAGGGGAAGTTCGACCGCCTTGATCACGGCCCCCGCCTCACGCAGGACACTGACAGCCTCATCCGTGCGAAGCGCCACCTCGGCCGCGACCGACTGAAGGAAAAACCGCTCATCAAACCCGATGCGCAGGCCGGTGACCGATGCGCCGATCAGAGCGGCATAGTCGCCTTTTGGATCCTTGCGGGTCGTAGGATCAGCCTCGTCAACCCCCGCCAGAATCTGCAACAGCAGCGCCGCGTCACGCACCGAGCGCGTCATGGGTCCGACATGGTCCAGAGTATACGCGAGCGGCGCCACCCCCGCTTTGCTGATGAGGCCGTAAGTAGGCTTGAGACCAACCGTTCCCGTACATGCGGCTGGGATCCTTATGGATCCTCCCGTATCAGTGCCAATCGAAGCAGGAGTCAGGTCGGCCGCGACAGCCGCCGCGCTGCCGCCGCTTGATCCACCGGCGATGCGCGACACATTCCACGGATTGTGCGCGGGTCCATAATGGGGATTCTCGGTCGTGGTGCCATAGGCAAATTCATGCAGGTTCAACTTGCCCAACAAAATGGCGCCTTCCTGCGCCAGTCTGCGCCACACTGTGGCATCCTGCGCCGGAATGTCCTGCGCCAACACTCTGGATCCCGCTGTAGTGCGAACCCCTTTTGTCGCGATCAGATCCTTGATCGCTAGGGGAACACCATGCAGACGCCTGGTTCCAGGATTCGTCGCGCGCTTCCTGTCGGCCGCCCGCGCCGCGTCCAGCGCTTCTTCGGCACAGACTGTGATATACGAATTCAACATGCCGTCGTACGCCTTGATCCGGTTCAAATAGCCGCCGACCACTTCTTCACTGGTGATGTCTCGCGCGCCAAGCCGCGCAGACAGTTCTGTCAGATCCATAGACCGCTTCGCCCCCTAGCCCAAGTCCCCCGGAAACCACACCTGTACGAACCTATGTTTCTATTGTATCCTATCCGTACCATATCCGCATTCTATAAACTATAACGACGAGTAGCGCGAAAGGAATTGAATAAAATGAAACGCATGCTCATATTGCCGATCATGATCGTCACTGTACTTTGCGCCGATGTTGCCGGGCCGTACTGGGCTGCGCCAGTCGCACAGGCGGCTGCCGTGCCGGCGCAGGCAGTCGCCCTGTATCAGGCGGGTCTGGCGGCCAAATCCACCAATCCCGCGGCGGCGCTGAAAGACTTTGCGCGCGCTGCAAAGCTCGCTCCGCATTGGGAGCAGCCCGTCTATGCTGAGGGCGCGCTGCTGGCAAGCAGCAATTTCAAGGCCGCCTTACCCATACTCATGCACGCGCTGCAACTGAACCCACGCGATGACACAGTGTGGAACATCATTGGCTGGGGGTATTATGTGCAACGCAATTTCCACGCCGCCGAGGCGGCATTTCGAAATCAATTGGTGCTGGCCCCGAACAACCCTTACGGAGAATGGGGTCTGGCAAACTGTTATGCAGACAGCAGTGTCCGTCAGTTCAGTCTTGCCCGTTCGATTCTCCTGCGTCTGACAGATGTATCGCCCCTGCGCGCACTCGCCCTGCGCATGCTCGCGCAGTTGCCCCCGAACGCCGTCGACACCACCCTGGATCCTGCCGCTCCTGTCAGTTATGAGGATGCCATCGCAATCGCCTTATCGTATCACTCCAATATTCTTGCCGCCAAGGCTGTTCCCGTGCATGCCGCCAATGGACAGGCGCCTGGCGCCAGCGTCGCTCCTTACGTCTGGTTTGCCGAGGCGCGCGGAGACCTGAACGGGTTGTCGATCCCGTCATTTTCAGCCCCGGCGCCGCGACTCTGGATTGCATTGCTGCTCGCCCATATTTATGGAATTAATCAATTCGACTATCTTCGACCATTTGCCTTGACTGATATGACGGGTGTGTCTGTTGGCGACGCCATGTACGTCAACAGCATTCTCGCGACGAACATCATGACCACGGTCTCGCCGGGTGTCTTCGCGCCCGCCGCCACGATGACAAGAGCGGAATATGGATCCCTGATCGCACACGCGAACAGCGTCATGGGAAAACCGAAACAGCCATCGCAGTGGCTGTCGCCGCCTGCACCGGCGCCCGTTCAGCACCCCTGGCTATATTTCTTCAGCACGAGTTCGCCCACACTGTCTGCGCAGGACGCGGATCTGGCCGCCAATCGGAGCAACATGTCCGCCGTGGGCCTTACCGACTATCCGTTCATCGCCGATTTCCCAAGCGGTTCCGCACGCACCAGAGAGGCCATCGACCACACACAATACCTGCTCACCGCGCTGTCGGCTGGCCCCGCCGTCGTGCAGGAGTTGAAGTTGGCGCAGACGGACGGCGTGCGTCCATTCCTCGTTCTGGCCAACTATAACGACGCGACCAATCAACCCAACCCGCAAATCGTGAATCAGATGCTCCAAAACGCGGCGACCCGCACGGGCCTCGTTCAGGAAGTTGCCCACATCGTCTCCGCCGAGGGGCTTGCGGGCGTCACTGTTGATTTCGAGAACATCTGGCCCAAAGACCGCCAAGTGTATGTGACCTT
The DNA here is from genome assembly GCA_021805735.1 of Bacillota bacterium. Classification (GTDB taxonomy): domain Bacteria; phylum Bacillota; class Bacilli; order Alicyclobacillales; family SLC66; genus JAKADD01. The sequence goes on along the minus strand of JAJZEE010000025.1, from coordinate 10,945 downwards.
CATGAGCGAACTGCACCAAGCGCTGCAGGCCGAAGGCGCCCTCACCATGATCTGTTTGCCGGAGCGCGACATGAGCACCGGCGGACAAAGCCCCTACGCGTACGCCGCGCTGGCCCGGCAGGCAGACCTGGTCATGCTGATCACCTACGACGAGCACACCCCAAACAGCGGGCCAGGTCCCATCGCAACTCTTTCCAACGACCAGCGGGTCATCCAGTATGCTCTGCAGCAGATGCCTGCGAGCAAGATTCTCCTTGGCGCCGCAGATTACGGCTATAACTGGTCCGGCGGCAGCGCGCAAGAGGTAAGCATGGCGCAGGCTGACGCCCTGGCGCAAGCGCACGGAGCGCGCATCACGCTGGACCCGGCATCTTACAGCGCCACATTTTCCTATCACAGCGCATCGGGAACTCTGCATACGGTCTGGTATGAAAACAGCCAGAGCATCGCCGCCATCGCCCGTCTTGTTCAAAGCTTTGGATTGCGCGGTCTGGCCGTATGGCATCTCGGGTCGGAAGACGCCCATTTCTGGTCGGCGTTGAAGAGTGTGTTTCCCGGGCTTACTCCGCCAAACTAAAGGCGTCGTGGACGCTTTGCACCGCCGCGTCGAGACTGTCGGCCGCTATGATGCAGGACACCTTGATCTCTGATGTGCTGACCATTTTGATATCCGCCTGGGCTGCCGCGAGTGCCTGAAACATGTGGGCGGCGACGCCGGGATTGCTGATCATGCCGGCTCCGACGATCGAGATCTTCGAGAGACCTGTTTCCTGCTTGACTTCCTGACACCCAAGACGAGTCGCGAACTCTTCGCAAATGTCGACCGCCCGCGCCACATCTCCCTCTGAAACGGTAAAGGACACGTCCGTCTCGCCGGTTTTCACAACGCTCTGCACGATCACATCGACGTTGACCGAGGCTTGCGCCAACGCCGAGAAGATATCTGCCAAATGATGGTGCGAGACCGTCATGCCAAGCAGAGCGACACGCGCCACCTCTTTCTCGCACGCGACGCCTGTAACAATGCGCAAACGCTCCATTGTCGCCATATCTCTTATCACCGTTCCTTCTTCATTCGAAAAGCTCGATCGTACGACCAGCGCGACACCGTTTCGTTTCGCGGTCTCAACAGCCCTCGGATGAAGTACTTGGGAGCCGAGGTTCGCGAGTTCCAGCATCTCCTCATAACTGATTTCCATGAGTTTCCGCGCGTTTTGCACGAGCCTTGGATCGGCTGTATAGACACCGTTGACATCTGTATAGATTTCACAGCGGTCAGCGCGAAGCGCCGCCGCAACAGCGACTGCGGTTGTATCTGATCCGCCGCGGCCCAGAGTTGTGACAGCACCCTGCGCAATACCCTGAAAGCCGGCGATCACAGGCACCACGTTTTGATGTAAACTACTTACAAGCGCACTCGCGTCAATGGCTTCAATGCGCGCCGCCCCATGCACTGGCTCCGTCTGGATCCCAGCCTGCCAACCGGTAAAGGAAGCTGCTTTCACGCCTGTTTCGTGCAGCGCCATCGCAACAAGCGCGGTGGCGATCTGTTCACCAGTTGCCAAAAGCGCGTCCATTTCTCTGCGATCAGGCTGCTCGGCAATTTCCGCCGCCAATCCAACCAGTTCATCAGTCGTGTGCCCCATGGCAGAAACGATCACGGCACACTGATGTCCATCTGCGACAGCGCGAGCCACGCGGGCGGCGACGGCGCGGATTCGTTCTGGGGAACCAACGGAAGTTCCGCCAAATTTCATGACGAGCAAAGACATAGTTCCACTCCTGTCTCTCTGTATGAAACGCATAGTTATGCATCGTATCCTAGCACAATTTGTAGCGCTTGCTAAGTGTCTTGCGCAATTTGTGACTCTTGCTACAGGTATTGCACAATTTGTGACATTTGCTAAGTGTTGTTACGATTTTTGTCTGCAGTTCGGTACAATGAAGAGACTGACGCCGATTGCAGACTACAGCGACAGCACGAATTCCACATCGCTGCCACCTGCGCGCAAAACGCAGATACGTTTGAAAGGACGGGGATACAATGAGCTCGCGTACGCATGCCAGATGGATTTCCTGGATCGCGCCCACCTGCGCCGCCGTCATTTTAACGCTCGGATTATATTGGACGGGACAACCGGCGATGGCCGATGTCACGCCATCATTTCCTCTCAATACTACGTTTAACGTCGCTCACAACAGCACTGTCACAATCCAGAGCATCGACCCGACAGATCCGCTATTCCATGCAGAGGAAATAAAGGCATACCCAGGACCCGCTGGCGGGATCGTCGCAAACAGTTTGACATGGACAGGCTTTTTACGCCAGTCCGGACGCGTCATCACTGTGAATTTGGGTCACCCGACACAAGTTGACAGCATCTCGCTGCAATTCATGGAATTCACTTCAGACAGTATCCTCTTCCCTTCTTACGTCAATTTCCAGGTTTCGCAAGATGGGCAGCACTGGTACGAAGCCGGTAAAGTCCTCTCTACGGTAGCGCCTTTTTACGGCGGCAAACTGCTTCAGACCTATGCCGTCACTCTTGATCGAATCCCGGCTCAGTATGTGCGCATCCAATTTCCCGTTGACGTGTGGGCCCTGGCGCGCAACTTGCGGATCATCGGATCGCCGTGGCAGAGACAGAGCCTCGTTCAACTGCCTGCAGCGCCCCCTAACGGCGGAATTCAGGGTTATCTGGCGCCCAAATCCGCATCCGCCGGAGGAATCAGCAATATGCTTCTGGTTTATAGCGGGGCAAACGGCGCCGAGGGCACATGGACACCCCAACAGTTTTTGCCCATGGTGGCCTATGTGAGCCCCACCGGGCAAATCGAGGGTCAGATGTTCGACAGTTTTCTGTTTCTGCCCTACGGGAGTCTTCTCAAAACGGCAGGCGGCTGGAATCAGTATCTGACGTCACTTTTTGCCCCGAATGAACAGTTGTCGGCCCTCAACCAGACAGTGGCCAACGCTGCCGCGGGATTCAAACAGATTGGAATCGCCGAACCGACTGTCAATGTCGTTTTGGCCATCCCCTATCCGAATCCAAGTATCACGAACTTTGGTCGATTGCCGTATGGCAGTCAGGATCTGTCATTTAATAGCAAGACTGTCGGGGCCCAGACCGCCTATCAGAATCGCATGGCCGCCATCACCTGGTATGTGCGCTCTCTCCTGTCAAAGTGGAAGGCGGCGCATTTTACAAACCTGAAGCTGGTCGGATTGTACTGGGACAGTGAATCCGTAAACTATTCGACACCGTACGAAACGAATGTGATCCAGGATGCCGTGGCGTTGGCTCACAATGCGCATGTGCCGCTCATATGGATTCCGACGTTCGACGCCCCAGGGTTGATCTCGTGGAACGAGTTGGGATTCGACAGCGTTTTTATTCAGTCTCACTACTATGAAGAGCCCCGTTTACCCGTTTCTCGCGTCGCTGAGACCTCCGACATCGCCCTGCAAAATGGGTTAGGCATGGAAGTGGAGCTTGGACCGCAGATCCTGCAATCAGCAACATACCGACATCGCTATTTCAACGAATTGGTCGCCGACTATCTGTCAGGTGTAGAAACCCAGGCCGCGCATGCATTCTATGCTGGATCACAAGTGCTTTACGCTGCCGCGTACAGCACCAATCCGTCTGTGAGAAGCCTGTATGTTGACACATATGACTTCATTTTGGGGCAATTCACTTACAGCACGTACAAACCCGTTTCATGAGCGACCCCTGCGATCGCCTTCCACCGTCCGCCTTTAGCGGCGCCGCAGCCATGTGGCGCCCACTTGGCGCCCACACGCACACGGCTTCGCTATCAAAAAATCAAGTCCGTAACAGTACGCCACGCAGCTCAGGACTCGCCTGAACTGCGTGGCGTACTGTTCACCGGATCGCTCAATGGCCCGGGTTCTCGCCTACCGTTCCTTACTCTCGCGCAATAATCGCTCCAACTGATCATCAATGCTCTCGGACATCTCCACTCGAGCCTCAGCCATGCGGGCTTGATCTCTGGCGCTCTCCAAAGCCTTCTCACCGGCGTGGGTCATCGCTTCAGACGCTTTTTGCAAAGCGAGATTCGCCGACGCGGCGGACAATCTGGATTCCGCCTCGTCCCTGCGATCGCGAAACGCCAGAACCTGGTCGCGCAGTTCCTCCTCGGCATCCTGCAGATGCTCAAGTTTTCTGCGCAGCAACTTCTCGCGAGCTTTCACGTCTTCCAGCTTATCCTGCGCTTTGCGGCGCTTGCCAAGCAGTTCACGGGCACGGTCCTCATCGCCTCTGGAGAGAGCCTCTCTGGCTTCATTCTCCAAATCGTCCACTCGTCGCTCCAGCGACTCCGCTTCGTGCACGAGTTGCTGGTGAGCAAACGCGACCTCGCCGATCATGCGTTTGATCTCGCTTGTCTGCATGATCAACTGCTGATAGACAGCCTGCAGTTCGGCCGCCGGGTCAAGTTGCTTCTCTTTGTGATCCTCGATGGTCGCCTGCACAATCTTGGCAGTCCGCTTAAAGAGTCCCATGCGCCGTTCCCTCCCAGGTCAGCCCGTTTCCGGATTTCCAGTCTCAGTCGTTCAATGATAGAACGAGTTGCGGCACCGCAATCGTATGGTCGCTGGAGGTCGGCAAAACGGCTGTACCCACCGCGAAGAATTCGATCACGTGGCTGCCCCAGCCATGACTCTTTTCGTGTAAATGCACGCCGACAATGCCTTCTGCCTTTGCGCTGTGCGCCTCCATCTGCATCCGCTCCATGGCCAGCTCACGCGCGTCGTACAAGGCCTGAGTATAATTTGGCATCTCGCAGTTTTGACCGACGCTGCGCAAAAACTGCTTGAAACTCTGATGAGCCACGTGATACACGCAACTGCCCATCACAAGCGAGAGTGGCCGATAGCCGGCGCGTAACAAGGCCCAGAAATCCTGACCCGACAGATCACTGGTGAACGGCTTGTTGTTCAACATGCGATAGTTCCCTTTATTTCTGGCGGCCACGGCCGTTCCAACGGCAATAAATTCGGCCAGGTCTTCACCCCACTCGTAGCGTCCCACCTCAAGGCGTACACCTACAACGCCGTCTGCGCCAAGAGCCTGCGCCTCTTCTTCCATGCGACTCATGGCGAGTTCGCGCGCGTGATACATCGCCTGACTAAGCACTTGCAACTCTTCATTGCTGCGATAGTTGGCCTGTTGAAAACCGATGTGGTAAATGGAACTTCCAACCACCATGCCAATCGGTTCGAAGCCCGCCTCGCGCACCAGCAAAAACTCATTGACCGTAAGATCGCTTGTGAAAACGCCGCCCGGATGATTGGCGTTACGCAGCCCTTCAAGCCTCTCCAACGCATGTTTTGGAAGATCCTTAAACTCGCTGTCAGCCACTATGATTCCTCCCTCTATGTATAGAAAGCAACCGGCGTTATAGTTCTGCGTCCACTAGGATCTGAGATCAAACACCCCAGTCACGCTCAGATCCGGATGCACGCCACTCTCCACGCGTTCTACCGCAGTTCCCAGCATGACAACTTCAATGATGTGATCCATAATGCGCTCCCCTTCGCCAGAAGCCTGCCCGCCTTCGATTTCCTCCACATGCATTTCAAACTCCGCGCCGACAACACCCGTCGCGCCAAATCTCTGTAAATCTTCCCGCAATTTCTTTTGCGCCAGATGCCGCGCCGAATACACACCCTGTGTAAAGTGTTGCATCTCCTGATTGTACCAGCTGCGCTCCTGTCGCGCGTCCCACCAGTCTGTCCGCAAATAGTAAAACGACGCGCCAAGCGCGAGGCCGACCGGCAAATGGCCAGCAACCATCAAACGCGCAAAATCCTGACCAGACACCGTACACAACACTGGTTTGGCGGGTTGTTTCAGGCCCTCTACCCGTACTGCCGTGCCATAGCATACATACTCCACAACACCGTCGGCCTGACTGAATCCCTTTTTCTCAAGATGCACGCCCACAACCGCATTGGCGCCCATGAGAGCAGCTTCCTGTTCCAGGCGGTTGATGGCCAGCCGACGACCTTCATATAACGCCTGCGTCGGTCCCTGAAGTTCATGCGACGCCGTGTAGTACCCGCCGAATGTATTGTAGGAAGATGGCCCCACATAGCCCACCTGATAGAACGAACTGCCCATAACCTGTCCGAGCGGCCTGATCTTGTACTGGCGCAGGGCAAGCCACTCATTGACCGTCAGGTCGCTCGTCCAGGGCAAGTCACCCGCCTGCTGCGAGTGAATGCGCTCCACCACGTTCGGAGGCAGATGACCGTGAGTGAGCGCGTCGAGCGACTTGCGCGAACGCTCCATCTCCGCCTGCTTAAGCGCGGCCAGATCAAGCTTCGGGGGCGGCGGACTGTTCCGGTCGTCCGGTTTCCGGTTTTTCTCCTCATGGGAACCCAGGCCAAGATGAAATCGAAACACTGATGCTCACCTCCTGTCTGCAATCTATTTACAGCAAAAAGTCCTCCAGCGATTGCCGGGCGTGATCGTGTTCTTTCGCATATGCGCTGAGCGCTTCAGACAACTCGTTGAGCCAATCCATCATCGGAATGACCTTCGTAGACAACACGATGCCACGCACGGCCTTCGCTCGCCGCGCCACGAGTCGCCCAGATTCTTTCGCGAGCACAAATGTGTCGCCATCCATGGCGACTTCCACCTTTGCCACGGGGTGCTCTTTTGAAAACAGCTTGTGTTCTCGTTCAATCCTGACCAGATCCGGCAGCGACTTCTCAAGACGGACCGCCAGCGCCTCGACATAAGCGAGTTCGTCGGCATGTCCGTGCCGCCAGGAAGCAGCATTCAAGTCAAACAGGATGTCCTCCCCCATAAGCGTCCACTTCACCACCTGTTCCTAATGCGCACGCCATATTTGTTAATACGTCAAGAAACGGCAAAAGTTTCAACGCATCTTGCGCGACTCTTTGTCCTGCCGCAACTTTTTTTGGGCGCGCAGATAGTCGATCGCGCCCTCAGCGCTCTCCCATGTGTCGCCAAAAGCCGCGCTGAACCGAATGGCTTCCGATTCCTGCCCCGTATCGCTCTGTTTTGGCAATCTCTGCGGCATCGAGCGCAGGTGCAGGAGATAATCGAGAACAAAAGGATTTTGCTTGCGCGCTGCCAGAAACGCCGACCTCGCCATCAGAGAATCTCCCTGGAGCATAAAAGTCGTCAAAAGCTTCCCGTAAAGCATTAGAGTGGTCTGTTCCTGTTCATAAGAGTTCAAGAGGTTGGCCGCCTCTTCATACCGCGAGGTATCCAGGAGCGCTTTTAGAAGGATATAACGGATGCCCTGATGGTCTCCGGGATTCAACCGAAGTGTTTCTTCGAGTACGGCGATTGCTTCTTCATACTGCTCCAGTTCCCATAATACTTGACCGAGCGACGACCGTGCCTGCATATAGGGACGAGTTCGTGAAATTTGCCAGAACTTTCCCGTCCACTCCTGCTTCTTGTCGGCAAATAATCGATCGCCAGCGTCGACAGCCTCCTGCAGATACTTCCTGGTGTCCTCCAAACCCCCGGAATCATCGCTTGCAAGGAGCAGCCACGCCTCTACGCATTCCGGTGAGATGGCAAGCGCCTGGCGGGCGATCTCGACGCGTTCCTCCTGCGTACGCTCACCCGTCGCCGTCTGGAGCATGTCAATCGCCTGTGACAATTTGCCCCTGGGGGCGTTTCCCTGATCTTTCTGACCCTGTTCCGCAATGAACCCAGTACTCTTTTCTGACATCGACTTACCCCTTTCTGGCGTCTTATCCTTCATGACAATCAGCATACACCAAGTACTCGGTCAACCACAAAACAGTGAAAAAATCTCTCTGCGAGGTTGTCCAAAACGACTCGACGCCCCTGCGCCGCTGGGGCGCAAGGGCCGAGCGAGACTGCACAGACGCGCTCCTGTACCATAAGGTACAGGAGCGCGTTTGTGCAGGCAACACCCACCCCTGCAAACGTCTTGCCACGAGCGAAAACTCTGCTTTTGCGGTTCACGGCTATCTTTGACCAGGCATCCCGCAGACGATAAAGCCGGCGATACTATCGCGCTATATCAGAGAGTGAGAAAGAATTAAAGTGCTAACGCAGCAGCCGTTCACCGATCGTCCGTCGATCGTCGTCCGATGTGTCGCTCGTGCGCTTGCGGCGCGCCTTCATCGTGGTCAACAAACGCCGTTCACGATCTGCCGCCAAGGCAAACCACAGATTTGCCCCCAGAACGACGAGGGCAAACGCAATCCAGAAAAAGGCAAATACACCGTCTATGTTCACCGACAACCTCGGCAGTCTTGGAACTGCAACAACCAGTATCCCCGTAGAAAGCAAAACGTACGTCGTCGACAACACCCTGTTCGGCGTTCTGTTTGGTCTGATCATATGCCGCCCTCACCCCAGCCACAGTCTTCTACGGCGCCGCGCTTAGACGAGCCACTCTGTAGCATATGCGGACGGCCTTCATGAGTAGACCGCTGAGATTGATTGGCGCAAAGTCGCGCCAGTTGCCGCATCCTGGCGGCTCCTAACCTATGTCGGGTTGCTTGAGATGGCATTCGCGCATAACTTCGTGAAACGCAACAAACAATACGGCTCGAAGGAATTTTTTACACCAATCGGTCTGGAGGGCAAATGATGAATTCGAATTCCATCCCCACGAATGCAACTACAACCGGAACAACGCACCCGTTGGGCGCGACTGCCGGACATGTGCTTGACGATTTTAGCAAGTGGCGCGAGTTTTTGCAGATTCAGGTTCAACGGGCGCAAGACATGGGTATGTCAGAGAAGCAAATCGATGAGGCGGCGTTCAAACTCGGGTCGTATTTGGCTGAAAAGATCGACCCCGAAAATGCGCAGGAACGGCTGCTAAAGCAGATGTGGGAGTCAAGTTCCAAAGAGGACCAACGCGTGCTGGCGCGCATTGTGGTCAATCTGATAGCGCAACCCGCCGCTCCCACTACCCACTGATACTGAACGACACAGCACTCTGGCAGGCGGACAATCCGCCTGCCTCGCCGTGGAATCGGTAACCCTCCCGATTCATTGGCCGACCGTGTTCATAGACCCATGCATCGCGAATCGCCGTATCGATCCCGTTTCGTTGCGCCAGACTGTCAAATGTCCACGCTGCCTCCAGGACTAAGCGCCAGACCCCGGATGTCACGCGCCGCCAGTTTCGCGGCAAACGCCTCGCCGTCTTGGGCAATGAGCGGGAATGTGTTGTAGTGCACGGGAAGGACCGCCTTTGCCCTAAGCCACGTCGCGGCAACTACCGCATCCTCGGGTCCCATGGTAAAGTTGTCGCCAATCGGCAGAATGGCCAAGTCGATTTGATTGAACTCGCCAATAATTTTCATGTCGCCAAACAGTCCTGTGTCCCCTGCGTGAAAAATGGTTTTGCCGCCTGCGGTAAACAACACGCCCGCCGGATTGCCCCCGTACACCATGCCGCTGTCAGTCTCAATGCCAGCCCCGTGAAAGGCAAGCGTGTACTTGACGTGACCGAATGAAAACGCGTGAGCTCCGCCGATGTGCATCGGATGCACTTTTACGCCCTGACGCCCGAGCCAACTCGCCAGTTCAAACACCGCCACGACGGTCGCTCCTGTTCGCTTTGCAATGGCGACGGTATCGCCGACGTGGTCAGAATGAGCGTGTGTCAGCAAAATGGCGTCCGCCCGCACCTCGCCCGCGTCCGCGCCGGCAATCGGATTACCCGTCAGAAATGGATCGATCAAAACGCGATGATCCCCTGTGTCAACCGCAACGGCGGAATGTCCCAGATACGTCACCTTCACCGTACACAAACCCCTTTTCGTATGTATTGGCCAAAACGCAACTTCCCAATACTTACATGATCGCAATCTCCTGCAGCGCCTCGCCCAAAATCTTCTGGATGTCCTGCATCAGGACGCTCAACTGATATTCCGCCATAAGGTAGTCCCGGACCGGCGCGTGCAACTGCAAAACGTCGTACAACTTTTGCAGCCCCTCCTGCTCATCCTGCGTAGGTTCCTCGCCCATCAGTTGCTTGCGCTCAAACTCCAGTTGTTTCATATGGAAGTCATTGAGCATGCGCTTTGCCTGTTCATCGGGTTCAATCTTGCCTTTCGCGACTTTCATGGCGCGAAAAGCATCCGCGTCCTGAATGGCGCGCACCAATTCGTGCGCGCGATCATAAGGATTCATGTCTGCCCCCCTCGTGGTGTAAGGTGTCAGAAGATTCCTGACCAGTATTGCGCCAAACGAGCACCGCCTCATACAGTATAATGCATCTCGGCAGCGAGGAAAACACACCAAAAAGAACCTCCGTCAGGGGGCGCCATCACAATCAGATGCAGTTGACTGGGATCAGAATCACTTCGGCGCAGACGGTTCATCCGCGTCCGAGTTGGACCCGGGAACAGGCGGATGTGCGTCAGGAACATCGGACGACCCGCCACTGCGATCCTCCATACCCGTCGCCGCTTCATCGTAGATACTGGGATCAAACGGCCGCTTCGCCGCCTCCTCCAGTCGCTCCTTCAAATTGGGGCTGATGTCGCCCAGAACCTCAATCGGCGGACTCTCCACATTGGGTGGTTCTTCTCCATAGCCGATGGCGTTCAACTCCTCGACGCTCATCGAGTGGATGAGCGACACGAACGCATCGACCACCCGGCGATCAAATTGCAAATCCCTTCCATTCTCCAATCTCATGATGGTCTCGTCAATGGAGAAGCCTTTCTTGTAGGGCCGATTGGAAACCATGGCGTCAAATGAATCCGCCACCCCAACAATACGCGCGATCACAGGAATCTGATTCCCTCTGAGGTTGTCCGGATAACCGCCCCCACGTATCCATTCATGGTGGGAGCGCACAGCCTGCAGGATGAGGTCGCTCACCCCGGAATCCTTTAGAATCGTCTCCCCATGCACGGGATGCTGCATCCTCTAATTCA